>NZ_QXFG01000009.1:0-214943 GCF_026127345.1 Herbaspirillum lusitanum
GGCATCATCGCGCGCAGCTTCTCGCCGACGATTTCGATCTGGTGTTCGGCATTGATGCGACGACGCGACAGCAAGGTCGGTGCGCCGGCCTTGTTTTCCAGGATGAAGCTCTTGGCGTATTCGCCGGTCTGGATGTCGTTCAACACCTGCTTCATGACCTTCTTGCTCTCTTCGTTGATGATGCGCGGGCCGGTGACGTATTCGCCGTATTCCGCATTGTTCGAGATCGAGTAGTTCATGTTGGCGATGCCGCCTTCATAGATCAGGTCGACGATCAGTTTCAGTTCGTGCAGGCATTCGAAGTATGCCATTTCAGGCGCGTAGCCGGCTTCCACCAGGGTTTCGAAACCGGCCTTGATCAGTTCGACGGCGCCGCCGCACAGCACTGCCTGCTCGCCGAACAGGTCGGTTTCGGTTTCTTCGCGGAAGTTGGTTTCGATGATGCCGGCACGGCCGCCGCCGTTGGCGGTAGCGTACGACAGAGCAACGTCACGCGCAGTGCCGGACTTGTCCTGGTACACCGCGATCAGATGCGGCACGCCGCCGCCTTGGGTGTAGGTCGAACGCACTGTGTGGCCCGGGGCCTTCGGCGCGATCATGATGATGTCCAGGTCGGCGCGCGGCACGACCTGGCCGTAGTGGATGTTGAAGCCGTGGGCGAAAGCGACTGTCGCGCCTTGCTTGGCGTGCGGCGCGACGTTTTCTGCATAGACCTGGCCGATGTTTTCATCCGGCAGCAGGATCATGATGACGTCGGCGCCCTTGACCGCTTCGTTGACTTCGGCAACGTTCAGGCCGGCGTTCTTGGCCTTGTTCCACGAAGCGCCGTCCTTGCGCAGCGCAACGGTGACCTTGCAGCCGGAGTCGTTCAGGTTTTGCGCGTGGGCGTGGCCTTGCGAACCGTAACCGATGATGGTCACGTTCTTGTTCTTGATCAGGGACAGGTCTGCGTCTTTGTCGTAAAAAACTTTCATGATTTTTCCTATTAACTAATTTTTAAAATATGGATGATTGAATATCTACAGAGTTACCAACGATGGTCGTGTCTCAGACCTTGAGAATCCGTTCGCCGCGGCCGATGCCGGAGCCGCCGGTACGCACAGTCTCAAGAATCGCCGCACGGTCGATCGAGTCGATAAACGCGTCCAGCTTGCCCTTGTTGCCTGTCAATTCGATGGTGTAGGTCTTTTCGGTGACATCAATGATGCGACCGCGGAAGATGTCCGCAGTGCGCTTCATTTCTTCACGCTCCTTGCCCACGGCACGTACCTTGATCAGCATCAGTTCGCGCTCGATATGCGCGCCTTCAGTCAGATCCACGACCTTCACCACCTCGATCAGGCGGTTCAGGTGTTTGGTGATTTGTTCAATCACGTCGTCCGAGCCGCTGGTCACGATGGTCATGCGCGACAAGGTGGCGTCTTCGGTAGGTGCAACAGTCAGGGTTTCGATGTTATAGCCGCGCGCAGAGAACAGGCCCACCACACGGGACAGAGCGCCGGCTTCGTTTTCCAGCAGTACAGAAACAATATGGCGCATTACAGATCCTCCGAACCCAAGAGCATTTCAGTCAAACCCTTACCTGCCTTGACCATTGGCCAGACGTTTTCGGTTTGATCCGTAATGAAGTTCATGAAGACCAGCTTGTCTTTCATGCCGAACGCTTCTTTGAGCGCACCGTCCACATCGCCCGGCTTTTCGATCTTCATGCCGACGTGGCCATAGGACTCGGCCAGCTTGGTGAAATCGGGCAAGGAATCCATGTACGACTCGGAGTAGCGCGAACCGTAATCGATTTGCTGCCACTGGCGAACCATACCGAGGAAACGGTTGTTCAGCAGAATGATTTTTGGCGTCAGGTGGTATTGCTTGCAGGTCGCGAGTTCCTGAATGCACATCTGGATCGACGCTTCGCCGGTGATGCAGGCGACGGTCGCATCGGGATTGGCCTTCTGCACGCCCATGGCGTATGGCAGACCGACGCCCATGGTGCCCAGGCCGCCGGAATTGATCCAGCGGCGCGGCTTGTCGAAACCGTAATACTGCGCAGCCCACATCTGGTGCTGGCCGACATCGGAGGTGATGAAGGCGTCGCCCTTGGTGATGTCCCAGACGTTCTTGATCACCGCCTGCGGCTTGATGAACTCGTCCGAGGTTGCGAACTTCAGGCAGTCGCGCTCACGCCACTTGTTGATCTGCTTCCACCAGTTGGCCAGCGCAGGCGCGTTCGGCTTGGTTTCGGCGGCATCCAGCTGGGTCAGCAATTCCTGCAGCACGTCCTTGACGTTGCCGACGATAGGAATGTCGACCTTGACGCGCTTGGAAATCGACGACGGATCGATGTCGATATGGATGATCTTGCGCGCGTTGGAGGCGAAGTGCTTCGGATTACCGATCACGCGGTCGTCAAAGCGCGCGCCGATGGCGATCATCACATCGCTGTGCTGCATCGCCATGTTGGCTTCGTAGGTACCGTGCATGCCCGGCATGCCGACGAACTTGTCGCTGGTCGAGCGGTAAGCGCCCAGGCCCATGAGCGTATTGGTGCAAGGGAAACCGAGGCGATCCACCAGCTTGTTGAGCTCGGGAGCGGCATTCGCGAGAATCACGCCGCCGCCGGTGTAGATCATCGGACGTTCCGCTGTCAGCAGCAGTTGCAACGCCTTGCGGATCTGACCGGAATGGCCTTTGTCGACCGGCTTGTACGAACGCATTTCGACGGTTTTCGGATACTCGTAGGCACAGGTGTGCATCGAGATATCCTTCGGAATATCGACCAGCACCGGGCCCGGACGGCCGGTGGTGGCGATATAGAAAGCTTTTTTCATCGTCTCTGCGAGGTCTTTCACATCCTTCACGAGGAAGTTGTGCTTGACGCAGGGACGTGTGATGCCGACGGTGTCGCATTCCTGGAAGGCGTCCTGACCGATGGCGGTCGAAGGCACCTGGCCGGAAATCACGATCATCGGGATCGAATCCATGTACGCGGTCGCCAGGCCGGTCACCGCATTGGTGACGCCGGGACCGGAGGTCACGATGCAGACGCCGACTTTTTCGGAACTGCGCGAATAGGCATCCGCTGCATGCACCGCAGCCTGCTCGTGGCGTACCAGAATATGTTGGAATTTGTCTTGCTTGAAGATAGCGTCGTAGATGTAAAGCACGGCGCCACCAGGATAGCCGAAGACGTGCTCAACGCCCTCTTCAGCCAGGCAACGGACGAGTATCTCCGCACCGGTGAGGTTTTCTGCACTCATTACTACTTCCTTTCAAGGTCCATTGGAGATTGATCGGATGTTCTCTCCTGGCGAAATCGCACTGATCGACCTGCTTCCTGCGGCATCCCTTCTTTGTGCGGTCACGTCATTTCTGCATCTCAACCGTAGTGAGATTCAAAATGCCGCTCAGCGCGACTCGTTCAGCCTTGGTGCAAGTACACCGTTACGAATTTCTCGCGCTTGTGGCGCGGGTTAGAACAAACAGCTTTTTAAATAAAGCGCGTCTTTGACAATCGCTACATTATGCGTAGCAACGGTAAAGACCATAGAACTTCATGTTGATGAAGCGGACTGACACGTTAATGCGTCGCATCATTTTGGTCAAGCGAATTTAGTGCAGCAGCTCGCAAAACCGCCCTGTAATTGTGCTTTTCCGATAAACACCACCACAAACAAGGGCTTTTTTGCTAGCATGCGCTCTGTTACAAATCCGTACATTCCACCAACATGTCGGAATTGCATCCGATTCATCTATTCCCGGCGCTACATCGACAAGCCGTATTGCATGGCAACTGACAAAGAACTCTCCGATTTTCTCGAAAATGTCGAACGCCGCGCCTTCAAGCAGGCTGTCTACGCCGTGCGCAAGGATGAAGTGGCGCTCGATATTGTCCAGGATGCGATGATCAAGCTCGCCGAGAAGTACGGCGACAAGCCGGCCAACGAACTTCCCCTGCTGTTCCAGCGCATCCTGCAAAACACCATCCATGACTTTTTCCGCCGGGAAAAAGTACGCACCACATGGGTCAGCCTGTTTTCCAGCATCGGCCGCGACAGCGAGAACCAGGAAGACTTCGACCTGCTCGAAAGCTACGAAGCCGAAGAAGGCACCCAGGCCTCGGAATCCAGCGCAGACAAGGTTGAACGCGAACAAACGCTCGCCTTGATCGACGCCGAAGTACAAAAACTTCCAACCCGTCAACGGGAAGCCTTCCTCATGCGTTACTGGCAAGACATGGATGTCGCCGAGACAGCTGCCGCGATGGGATGCTCAGAGGGCAGCGTCAAAACTCATTGTTCTCGCGCAACACACGCCCTGGCTCAAGCTCTCAGGGCCAAAGGAATCACTTTATGAACAACAAAGAACTACAATTTGCTTACCGGGTAAAGCGCGCGCTGGACGCCAATCTGGAACACCTGCCCGAATCGACCACACAAAGCCTGGCGGAAGCCCGTCGCGTGGCACTTGCCCGCAAAAAAACGACCGCGCCGGTTCGCGTCGCGGCGTCGCAATTTGCCCTGGCCGGCGCCATGGGCGGCAACTTCACGCCCTCGTCGTCGTTCTCCTGGCTGGGCCGCCTTGGCGTCGCCATCCCGCTGCTGGCCGGCGTGATGCTGTTTGCCGGCTTGTATGAACACGAACATCAGCAGCGCATCAGCGCCCTGGCCGAAATCGACGCCGGCGTGCTGTCGGATGAACTGCCGCTGTCGGCTTATCTCGATCACGGTTTCAATGCTTATCTGGCGCAGCAAGGCGAATAATTGATGGCAGGCACCCGGACTTCCATGAGCACCGCAGCACGCAACATTCTGGGCTTTACCGTTGCCGCAGTCGTCGCACTGACCGGCCTGTCCGTCCTGACGTGCAAAGCAGTGCATGCGCAAGGCCCGAACACCACGGCGGCAACGCAGCAGCAGCCGGCTTCGGCCACTGCGCTGACCACGCCTTCGAAGATCACCAAGAAACCGGATTCCAAGCCGACCTGGAGTGAACTGACTCCGGTGCAACAGCACGCACTGGCGCCGCTGGCCGGCGAATGGAAGAAGATGGAGTTCAGCAGCAAAGAAAAATGGCTGGTCATCGGCAACAAATTTGCCGCCATGAGCCCTGCCGAACAGGAGCGCATGCAGAATCGCATGCGCGACTGGGTCAAGCTGACGCCGATGCAGCGCCGCTCGGTGCGCGAAAGCTATACCCGCGCCAAGAAGCTGGACGCCGACCAGAAGTCCGCGCAGTGGAAGGAATACCAACAGTTGTCGGACGAGCAAAAGAAAAAACTGTCGCAAGCCAAGCTGCCCAAGCATGTTGCCGCCCTGCCGCCGACTCCGGCCAAGGCTGCGCCGACAATCCAGCTGCCTCCTGAGGCGCTGGAGCAGACGCTGGTGCCGCCGCCGACAATGGTGACACCGACAGTGGTGACACCGACAACCGCGACGCAGACCGAGGTCAAGTAAGGTATCCGAAGCATCCGGGGCTTGCGCCTCTCAGCAAGATTCAGGAAAACAAAAACGCCATGTCGCGCATACGCCCCGACATGGCGTTTTTGCGTGGCTGCGGGCATGTCAGTTTGCCCTGACTCCCCCACAGTTCGCGTATCATGCTTCCCGGCACACACTTGCCCGCGCGCGACCCCGACCGAAAATACTTGCCACCACCAAGAGAAGAGACCGCCTTGAGTTCCGTACCCACGTCTGCAACAGCAACCCCATCCGCTTTGCCCACACCGTCCCTGCGCCGCCGCCTGTGCAGCATGGTGTACGAATCCATGCTGCTGTTCGGCGTGGTGTTCATCTCGACCTGGATCTTCTCGACCGTCCTTGAACAACGCCACGCACTCTACCTGCGCCATGCGCTGGAAAGCTGGCTATTCGTCATCCTCGGCCTGTACTTCATCTGGTTCTGGAGCCATGGCGGCCAGACGCTGGCGATGAAAACCTGGCGCATTCGCCTGGCCGGCAAGGACGGCGCGCCCGTGAAAGCATGGCGCGCGCTGCTGCGCTTCCTGCTCAGTTGGCTGTGGTTCCTGCCGGGACTGGCGCTGGCATGGGCGCTGGGCGCCAAGGGCTGGATGCTGATATGGATTCCCGCTGTCAATGTCGTGGTCTGGGCTGCGCTGATCTACACTGATCCGCAACGCCAGTTTCTGCACGATCGCCTGGCCGGCACGCGGATCGTGGATTTGAATCCGTCCAAAAAGAAACAATAAGCTGCGCTGCAATAAAACGGTCATGCAATCCTGTTACGCTAGTTCTTTCGACCAAAATCAAGAGGCCGTCGCTGCATGATCGCCCGCATTGCCCGAACCCTGCTGCTGACCCAATTCGGCGTCGCCGCCCTGTTCTATCTTCTGCTCGTCAAGCTGCATGTCACCAACGTTCCGCTCGCCGTCGTCCTCAGCCTGGCGATGGTCGGGCTGTTCCGCGCTTCGATCACGGCCAACAGCTTTTTCCTGACCTGGCCCAACCGCGCCAAGTCGGCGCACACGCCTGAACTCACTTGGCCCGGCATCTTCCGGCTGTTTGCCGGCGAATATTGCGCGACCATGGTGTGCTCTTCGTGGGGCATGCCGTTTCAGCGTTTCGACAAGCGCATCTATACCGACACCACTTCATTGCCGGTGCTGCTGATCCACGGCTACGGCTGCAACAGCGGCTATTGGCACTGGATGAGCAAGGCGCTGGAAGAAGCCCACATCACGCATTACGCGGTCGACATGGAGCCGGTGTTCGGCAGCATCGACGGTTATGCGCCGCTGGTCCACGAAGCGGTGCAGCGGCTGGTGACCGAAAGCGGCCAGGACAAGATCGTCATCGTCGCCCACAGCATGGGCGGGCTGGCGGCGCGTGCTTACCTGCGCGACCATGGTTGCGCCAACATCGCCAAGGTCATCACGCTGGGAACGCCGCATCACGGCACCACCATCGCCAACTTCGGCATCGGCATCAACTGCGGCGAAATGAACTGGCTCGGCCGCGCCGAAGAAGGCACCAGCAGCGAGTGGCTGCAAAAGCTCGCCGCCACCGAAGAACCGGCCACGCGCGCCATCATCCTCTCCATCTATTCGCATCACGACAATATCGTTTCGCCGCAAATTTCCTCACACTTGCCCGGCGCCGAAAACGTCCCCATCAGCGGCATCGGCCATGTTGCGCTGGCGCTGAACCCGACCATTCAGGCGCGCGTCGTCGCAGAAATCCATAAGGCGGGGATATAAAAAAACCCGCATGGCGACATGCGGGTTTCGGTGATGCAAGCGCAATTCAAGCGCGGAGTCACTTCTGCGCTTCTTTCGCAGTGTCCTGTATTTTCTGGCCTGCGGCTTCCATCTTTTCACCGGCTTTCTGAGTCAGGTCCTTGGCGCCTTCCTTCATGTCGCCAACGGCCTTGTCCAGCTTCTGGCCGGCTTCTGCAGCCTTCTCCTGCGCCTTGTCAGCCACGACAGCAGCCTGATCGCCGGCGTTCTTCACCGCACTGTCGATCTGCTTGCCCATGGTTTCTGCCGGCCCCGGCGTTTCCTCTTTCTTCTGGCAGGCGGAGATCGCCAGTCCCACCGCGCCGATCGCCAACGCAGCGCCGATTACTTTGATCAATTTCATAGCATCCTCTCACAAGAAAACAGCGGAAAAACATCCTGCCGCACGATAACATGGTGAAGGGACAGCGCGGTATCCAAAACGTAAAAACGGTAATAATTCCCCGCCGAAATAACACTATCTCCAGACTGCCTTCGCCTTACATCAAGGCAAGTTCAGCCTCGGTAAATCCTGCTGCGCGACGCGCTTCCATGTTGAACGGCCCGCGCATCGCCGGCGCCTTGAATTCGACCGTCAGGCGCGCAAACGTCGCAATCGGATCAAGTCCGCGCTGCCCGCACAACCAGCCGTACCAGCGATTGCCGATGGCCACGTGACCGATTTCGTCGCGCATGATGATGTCGAGGATGGCCGCTGCCGCATGGTCGCCGGCCTGCGCCAGCTTGTTGCGCACCGGCGGTGCGGCGTCGAGGCCGCGCGCTTCCATCGTACGCGGCACCAGCGCAATGCGGGCAAGAATGTCGTCTTTGGTTTTCTCTGCCATGTCCCACAGGCTGTTATGCGCGGTGAAGTCGCCATAGGCGTAACCGAGCACCTGCAAATGCGCTTCCAGCAACGAGAAGTGGTAAGCCTCTTCGTCGGCCACCTTGAGCCAGTCGACGTAGAACGCCTCAGGCATGTCCGGGAAACGCCAGATCACGTCAAGCGCCAGGTTGATGGCATTGAATTCTATGTGCGCCAGCGCATGGATCATCGCCGCGCGCCCCTCGTCGGTACGCATCGAACGCGACTTCACCAGCAACGGCGACACCAGCTCGGGATGCGCCGGCCTTCCCGGCACAGGAGCATCGGTAAACAACGCAACGTCACGGTCCAACGTCAGCTCTCCCGCATGCCATGCCTGCGACATGGCGCGCACGCCGGCCGCCTTGGCCGCGCTGTCGGTGTGGACCAGCCAACGCAGCGCGGCGCGGCGCAATTCGCTCAGGACAGAAAACTTGTCGTCAGGAAAATGGGGGTTCTGAGAGGGATTCACGATCATTTATGTCAGCAGCGGTAAAATGGCGGGTTGATGGAACACGGTTTGTCCCAATATGGATGTCTGTGTTCCCGAATAACCGAGGAGACAATTTTATTATGGCAATTTACAAGTTGGAAGAAAACACGCCGGAAATCGCGGAAACCGCCTGGGTGGCCGAGTCGGCCGTGGTAGTCGGCAAGGTCAAGCTCGAAGAGCACGCCAGCGTGTGGTTCAACGTCAGTATCCGCGGCGACAATGAATTGATCACCATCGGTGAAAACAGCAACGTCCAGGAAGGCGCAGTATTGCACACCGACGTCGGCTATCCGATGCACATCGGCAAGAACGTGACGGTCGGCCACCAGGCCATGCTGCATGGCTGCACCATCGGCGAAGGCGCCCTGATCGGCATCCAGGCCATCGTGCTCAACGGCGCCAGGATCGGCAAGAACAGCCTGGTCGGGGCCGGCGCGCTGGTCACCGAAGGCAAGGAATTTCCGGAGAATTCGCTGATCATCGGTTCGCCGGCCAAGGCCGTGCGCACCCTGAGCGAAGAAGATATCGCCCGCATGCGCGCCGGCACCGACAGTTATGTCGAACGCGCACAATTATTCAAAACCAGTCTCAAGCGCATCGCCTGAAGCGCCCTCGAAGCAAGGCAACAGCACAACTGCACGATGCGGCCGCATGACGCCTCTCGTCAGTCAGTGAGCAACAAGAAAGAAACAATGAAAGATACGCTGCAAAAATTCATGGTGGAAAACGCACCGGTTCGCGGAGAACTGGTGGAGATTTCGTCGACCTGGCAACAGGTGCTGGCGCGTCGCGACTATCCGGTTGCGGTCAAGGCGCTGCTCGGCCAGATGCTGTCGGCGGCGGCGCTGCTGACGGCCAACCTCAAGTTCAACGGCATGGTCGTCATGCAGATCCACGGCGACGGCCCGGTCCGCCTGCTGGTGGTCGAGTGCGACTCCGAGCTGCGCCTGCGCGCCACCGCCAAGCTGGTGGAAGACGCCGAAGTGGCCGACGACGCCACGCTGACGCAACTGGTCAACGCCAACGGCGAAGGCCGTTTCGCCATCACGCTCGATCCCAAGGACAAGATGCCGGGCCAACAGGCTTACCAGGGCATCGTGCCGCTGGACGGCGACACCGTCGCCACCGTCATCGAAAACTACATGCTGCGCTCCGAGCAGCTCGACACCAAGCTGTGGCTCGCCGCCGACGACAAGGTGGCGCGCGGCCTGTTGCTGCAAAAGCTGCCGAACCACGGCGGCAAGGACGTCGGCAAAGCCGCGCCCGAGGAAGAGCTGGAAACCTGGAATCGCCTGTCGATGCTGGGCAACACGCTGCGCGCGGAAGAACTGTTGAGTACCGACATCGAGACGCTGATGCATCGCCTGTTCTGGGAAGAAACCATCCGCGTCTTCGATCCTGCGCATCCGGAATTCCACTGCACCTGCTCACGCGAGAAGGTCGGCAACATGCTCAAGATGCTCGGCCAGGCGGAAGTCGAAGATGCACTTTCGACACAGGAAAAGCTCAGCGTCGATTGCGATTTCTGCGGCTTGCATTACGAGTTCGACGCGGTTGATTGTGCGCAGATCTTCCGCACTGAAACACCGGCAGACGCCGTACCGCAGACCGATACGCGTCACTGAGATTCATCTCTGCACGCAAAAATGGCCGCCGCTGGATTCCAGCCGCGGCCATTTTCTTTGTGGAACGGGCTACAGCTTCAGGCCGGAACCAGCAAACCCAACTGCTCTGCATCGAGATAACACCACTCGCCCTCTTCCAGCTCCAGCGCATCCAGCTGCAAACCGCCGATGGCGGTGCGACGCAAGGCGCTGCAATGGTTGCCGGCGGCCGCCAGCATGCGCTTGACCTGATGGTATTTGCCCTGCTCCAGCACGATCTCCAGCAGGTGTGCGTCGAGCTTGCGGCAAGTCACCGCCGCCAGCGGCGCCGGTTCGTCGTGCAACTGCACGCCGCCCAGCAATTGCGCGATCAGTTCATCCGTCACGGCATCGTGCGTGGTGGCCGCGTAGACTTTCGGCACATGGCGCTTGGGCGATGACTGCGCATGGATGAACGCGCCGTCGTCCGACATCAGCAGCAAACCGGTGGTGTCGTGGTCGAGGCGGCCGACCGGCTGCACGTCGCGCCACGAAAACTGTTCCGGCAAAATCGTCAGCACGCCCGGATGGTGGCTGGGCTTGCGCGAACATTCGAAATTGGCGGGCTTGTTCAGGGCAATGTAGACGTGCTCGCGATAGACCCATTCTTCGTCGAACAGCGTGAACGCCAATCCTTCAGTATCGGGTGCGAAACGGTAGTCGTCGACGACTTCGCCATTGATGGCGACTTCGCCGTCTTCGATCAGCGAACGGCAATACTTGCGCGATCCGAAACCTTGCGACTGGAGGATGCGATCCAGGGTCAACTTGCTCATTGCTTGGGCTTTCTGTCTTGTTTGGGCGTCAATATCTGGCGAGCGATGCCGCGCAGGATATTGACCTCTTCGGTTTCCAGTTGCGTGCGCGCAAACAGGCGTTTGAGGCGCGGCATCAATTTTTTTGGACTGTCGGGCTTGAGGAATTCGATCGCCACCAGCGCTTCTTCCAGATGGCGGAACATGCCTTCGATCTCCGCCACGCCAGCCATCTCACCCTGGAAGCCGATGTCGGTGGCCTGCTTGCGGTCGCCCAGTTCGGCCATGCGGCATTCGTAGGCCAGCACTTGCACCGCCTGCGCCAGATTGAGCGAGGAATAATCGGGATTGGCCGGAATGTTGATCAGCACGTTGCATTGCTGCACCAGCTCGTTGGGCAGGCCGAAACGCTCGTTGCCGAAGATCAGCGCCGCGTTCAGTCCGACATCGCCGGCAATTTGCTCTGCAATCGTGCGCGGCGACACCACCGGCGGCGAAAACTCGCGCAGGCGGGCACTGATGGCGGCGGCGAAATTGCAATCCTGCAACGCCTCCTCGATGCTGATCACGATGCGTGCGCCGGACAGCACGTCCTGCGCGCCGCTGGCGAAGGCTATGGCTGCCTCCTCCTGGACCGCATTGGGAAAGCGCGGGTTGACCAGCACCAGCTCGCCGAACCCCATGGTCTTGATGGCGCGGGCAGCCGCGCCGATATTGCCTGGACTGCTGGTTTCCACCAACACGAAACGCAGGCGCTTGAAAACAGAATTATCGATTTTGGGCGTGTTCATTTAAAATAGCGGTATTCGCACGTCAGGAAACATCGTAAGCCGGGCTGTAAGGGATCAAAAACGATCCGGAACACGCCGGGCAATGCCGGTTTGATGACAAACCGGCAATTTTCGGACAGTGCATCGCTCATTAATTTCATAGTTGTGCAAATTTCCGCCGGGTAGCGAACCGGGCGGCGAAGACGCCATTTTAACGGAACCCTCAGGATGCTTATCCCCCCAATGCTCAATACGGCCATCAAGGCCGCTCGCCGCGGTGCCGCCGTCATCAATCGCGCGTCGTTCGACGTCTCGCTGCTCAAGGTCACCAAGAAGCAACACAACGACTTCGTCACCGAAGTCGACAAGGCGGCGGAAGACGCCATCATTGAGGTCCTGAAGACCGCGTATCCCGACCACGCCATCCTGGCGGAAGAGTCCGGCCCATCGGCCAACCTGCACGACGAAAATGAAAACGTCTGGATCATCGATCCACTCGACGGCACCACCAACTTCATCCACGGCTTCCCGCAATACTGCGTCTCGATCGCGCTGCAACAGCGCGGCCAGATCACGCAAGCGGTGGTCTACGACCCTACCCGCAACGACCTGTTCACCGCTTCCAAAGGCGCCGGCGCCTACCTGAACGAAAAGCGCATCCGCGTCAGCAAGCGCGACAAGATCGCCGACGGCCTGATCGGCACCGGCTTCCCGTTCCGCGACATGGACGGCCTGAATGAATACATGAAAATGTTCAAGATCATGACCGAAAGCTGCGCCGGCCTGCGCCGTCCGGGCGCCGCTGCGCTGGACCTGGCCTATGTCGCCGCCGGCCGTCTCGACGGTTTCTTCGAAAAAGGCCTGAAGCCCTGGGACATCGCCGCCGGCTCGCTGCTGGTGACGGAAGCCGGCGGCATCGTCGGCACCTTCAAGGGTGAAGCGGATTACCTGTACAAGGGCGACGTCCTGGCCGGCAATCCGAAGATTTTCTCCCAGCAAGTCAATTTGCTGTCGGAATTCGCATAAGATTCAGGCTTCAGTTCTGCGTTGCAAGCAGCACCAGCAGCCCAGGCATCACGATCCGGCCGGAGAGCCGGAGCAGTCACCAAGTCACGCCAGGGAAGCGCCACGATTCAGTCGATTCAGTCGATTTGCAGCGCTTCCCAGCCACCCAAGGAGACGAGCATGGCAGTCAATTCCATCCCCGAAGGCTACAGCAGCGTCACGCCGTACCTGATCGTCTCCGACACCGCCAGCGCCATCACGTTTTACAAAAAAGCCTTCGATGCCACCGAAGTCATGCGCATCGACGGTCCCCACAATAAAATCTGGCACGCCGAAATCCAGATCGGCAACGCCCGCGTCATGCTCGCCGACGAATTCATCGAAATGGGCATCCATTGCCCCAAGACGCTCGGCGGCGCCGGCGTCAGCATGCTGATTTACGTCGACGACGTCGACGCTGTATTTGTCCAGGCCATCGCCGCCGGCGCCGCCAAACTGCGCGCCGTGCAGGACCAGTTCTACGGCGACCGCTCCGGCGTGCTGCGCGATCCCTTCGGCCACATCTGGTCGATCGCGACGCACAAGGAAGATCTGTCCGACGAAGAAATCCGCAGCCGCTCGCAGGCGCTGCTCAACAAGTGCAAACCCAATCAGGCCTAACCCTTTTCCATCCCATGCCATTCGTCGTCAGCACCGGAAGGCGCATCCATTACGAAGTCAGCGGCCAAGGCCCTGACCTGTTCCTGCACCACGGCTTCACCAGCAGCTCGCAAGCCTGGCGCTTCTTCGGCTTCACCGAAGTACTGCAGCAACACTACCGCGTCATTGCGCTCGATGCGCTGGGCCACGGTCTCAGCGACAAACCGCGCGAGACGGAGGCCTACACGCTGCAGCAACGCAGTGCCGATGTAGTCGCCGTGCTCGACGACCTCGGCATCGGCAAGGTGCATTACTGCGGCTATTCGCTCGGCGGCTGGGTCGGTTACGGCATGGTCCGCCACGCGCGCGAACGCCTGCAATCACTTACCCTCGGCGCCGCGCATCCGTATGCCGACACCAGTTGGGATGCCTTCAAGGGACTCGACGGGACTGACGTCAACGCCTTCATCACCGCATTTGAAAGCGTACTCAACGAACGCATCTCGCCCGAGGTGAAGATGATGATCCGCGCCAACGACCTGCAAGCCTTGGCTGCCGCCGCGCAACAGCCGCGCGTCTCGATGGAGGAATTGCTGCTGCTGATCGACCTGCCCTGCCTGATGTTTTGCGGCGACGCCGATGCGCGTCATGCGGCGGTCGGGCGCTGCGTCGGATTGCTGCCGCGCGCCCGCTTTGTGTCGCTGCCCGGCGTGACGCATTTCGGCGGCCTGATGCAAAGCAAGCTGGTGCTGCCGCCGCTGCTGGAATTTCTCGCCGGACAGTAGGAACCGGGTCTTATTTGAGCTTGTGCACCAGACGACCGGCGACCTGTTCGCCGTTTTTTTCATTGTCGAATTGCTCACGCGCGCGTTGCAAATCCGCGTGATGGCGTTCGGCCCAGTTGTCCAGCGCAATCAGCGTGTCGCTCAGCGATTCTCCCAGCGGGCTCAGTTCGTATTCCACGTGCGGCGTCGCCGTCTCCAGGTTACAGCGCGTCACGAGACCGTTGCGCTCCAGCTCCTTGAGCGTCTGCGTCAACATCTTTTGCGAGATGCCTTCGATCTTGCGCAGCAGCGCGCTGTTGCGCATCGGCCCCGCCGCCAGCGCCGGAAAAATCAGCAAGGCCCACTTGCTGCCGACCAGTTCCAGCGCCTTGCGCGATGGACAGGCGAGACTGTAGATATCGGTTTGCGGTTCTTCGACGGAGAGTTTTTTTACCGGTTTCATGGTTACCAAAAAGTGCCTTCTTGTTGCGCCCGCCCTGCCTGCCTATGCTGAGCGCCTGTTCAATTCACGGAGAAAAATAATGGCCTGGGTATTCCTGTCATTGGCAAGTGTAGTGGAAATCATCATGGCGATCGCGCTCAAGTACGCAAACGGCTGGACCCGTCTCACGCCCAGCCTGATCGGCGTCGGTGCGGCCGCCTGCAGCGTGCTGTTCCTGACGCTGGCCATGCGCAGCCTGCCGGCCGGCACCGCCTATGCGATCTGGACCGGCACCGGTTCGGTCGGCGTCGCGGTGCTCGGCATTTACCTGTTCAACGATGCGCTGTCGCCGCTGCGCCTGCTGTGCATCGCGCTGATCATCGGCGGCACCATCGGCCTGCGCCTGCTGGACGCCTGAGCAGTTTCATCCTGACGCCATTCAAACCCGGCGGCGCGCGCCTTGTGCGGCACGACGCCGGACCAAGATTTATCCACGGCCCTTCCCCGCACCTGTTATACTGCGCCCCGTGCGGCACATTCTCCAGTCAAAGTCCGCTGTCCTCCCGACGTTTCAACCCGTTTGCCTGCGACTGGCGCCCACTGCGGCGACAGGCCGATATTTTTAAAATCCCCACTATGTCATTCTCATCTCTCGGTCTTTCCGAGGAAATCGTTCGTGCCGTAACCGAACAAGGCTATACCACGCCCACGCCAATCCAGATGCAAGCCGTGCCTGCCGTACTCGGCGGCGGCGACCTGCTGGCCGGCGCACAAACCGGCACCGGCAAGACCGCCGGCTTCACGCTGCCGCTGCTGCAACGCCTGTCGTCGGTCGAACGCGTCAAGGTCAACGGCCATGTGCCGATCCGCGCGCTGATCCTGACCCCGACGCGTGAACTCGCGGCGCAGGTCGAAGAAAGCGTGCGCGTCTATGGCAAGTACTTGCCGCTGACTTCCGCCTGCATCTTCGGCGGCGTCGGCATCAACCCGCAAATCCGCCTGCTCAAGCAAGGCGTCGATATCCTGGTCGCCACGCCGGGCCGCCTGCTCGACCACATGCAGCAAAACACGGTCGACCTGAAGAGCGTGCAAGTCCTGATCCTGGATGAAGCCGATCGCATGCTGGACATGGGCTTCATCCGCGACATCAAGAAGATCCTCGCGGTCCTGCCGAAGAAGCGTCAGAACCTGTTGTTCTCGGCCACCTTCTCCGACGAGATCAAGGCACTGGCCGACGGCCTGCTGAATTCGCCGGCAATGATCGAAGTGGCGCGCCGCAACTCCACCGTGGAAGTGATCGGCCAGAAGATCCACCCGGTCGACCGCGACAAGAAGCATCCGCTGCTGGCGCATCTGATCAAGACCAACCACTGGAACCAGGTGCTGGTGTTCACGCGCACCAAGCACGGCGCCAACAAGCTGGTCGAACAACTGGCGCGCGACGAGATCACCGCCATGGCGATCCACGGCAACAAGAGCCAGGCCGCGCGCACCCGTGCCTTGGCCGACTTCAAGGACGGCAAGTTGCAAGCGCTGATCGCCACCGATATCGCTGCACGCGGCATCGACATCGACCAGCTGCCGCACGTGGTCAACTATGACCTGCCGAACGTCTCCGAAGACTACGTCCACCGCATCGGCCGTACCGGCCGCGCGGGCGCCACCGGTTCCGCCGTGTCGCTGGTCTGCGTCGACGAACGCGATCTGCTGAACGACATCGAGCGCTTCATCAAGCGTGAAATCCCGGTCGAAATCGTTCCCGGCTTCGAACCCGATCCGAAGGCCAAGCCGCAACCGATCCAGTTGCGCAGCGAAGGTCATCGCAGCGGTGGCGGCGGCGGACGTCGTCCACAAGGTGGCGGCGGCGGACGTAGCGCCAATGGCGGCGGTGGCAATCGTTCCCAGCAGCCGAAGACCGGCGGCCAGGGTCAGGCGCAAGCCGCCAAGCCGCGTCAAGGCGGTCCGGCCAAGCCGCAAGGTCCGAGCGGTCCGGCGCAGAATCGCGGCCCTGCTGCGCGTCCTGCATCGACCCACCGCTCCGGTGGTCGCGGCAGGTAACATCGTCGTTTCCGTTTGCATCGCCCAGAAAGGCATCCGAATTGATAGCCGTCGTCAAAGCTGACCTCAACAATCCGCGACATGGCGCCGCCATACTCGAGATGCTTGATGCGTATGCATCCGACCTGATGGGAGGCGGCGAAGGCATCAGCGATTTCGTCCGCGCCCATCTGATCGGGGAATTGCGCAAGCGCCCTGCCGTGCATGTGTTCCTGGCGTTCGACGGCGAGCAGGCTGCGGGCTTCGCGAATTGCATCGAAGGCTTTTCCAGCTTCGCCTGCAAGCCGCTGCTCAATATCCACGACTTCGCCGTGGCGCCCGCTCATCGCGGACACGGCATTGCGAAGCTGCTGATGCAGGCAGTCGAGGACTGCGCACGCGAACTCGGTTGCTGCAAGATCACTCTGGAAGTCCTGGAAGGCAATACGGTGGCGCGTTCGCTCTACGCCTCCACCGGTTTCGTCGGCTATGAACTGGATCCTTCTTCCGGCAAAGCGATCTTCATGCATCGTTTGCTGTGACGTAAAAAAGCCCCGGACATCCGGGGCGATCCAGGTGCGCCAGCGCGACGTCGAGATACTCGATATGCCGGCCACTGATCAGACTGGCGTCCGGGACCGAGACGCTGTCTTCCACGCCGGTGTGCATCCCGCACTGATCCGGCGTTTTCTCACGAGAAATCCAGCACTACCCGTGACGGCACGTCGCCGCGCTGCAGGCGCTCGAAGACGTTGTTGATGGCCGACAGCGGCTGCAACTCGAAATCCGCCCTGACCTTGCCGGCGGCGGCGAAAGCCAGCGCTTCGGCCATGTCCTTGCGGGTGCCGACGAACGAGCCGCGTATGGTGATGCAGTTGGCCACCACATCGAACAATGGCGTAGGAAACTCTCCGGGCGGAAGACCGACCAGCACGCAGGTGCCACGCTTGCGCGTCATGGCGACGCCCTGGTGGAATGCCTCCAGCGACGGCGCGGTGATCAGCACGCCGTGCGCACCGCCGTCGGTAACTTCACGCAGGCGCGCGATCGGATCGCCGACACGGGCATTGACGACGGCATCCGCGCCGAGACGCTGGGCATGGGCCAGCTTGCCGTCGTCAATGTCAACGGCGCAGACGCGCAGTCCCATCGCCTTGCCGTATTGGACCGCCAGGTGGCCGAGGCCGCCGATGCCCGACACGGCCAGCCAATCGCCCGCCTGCACCTGGCATTCCTTGATGCCCTTGTAGGACGTCACGCCGGCGCAGATGATCGGAGCGGCCGCTGCCGCTTCCAATCCGGCGGGGATATGGGCGACATACCTGGGGTCGGCCAGGATGTACTCCGCGAAGCCGCCGTTCTTTGTGTAACCGCCGAACTCCGCCTGCGCACACACGGTTTCCCACGCCGCCAGACAGTGCTCGCAATGTCCGCACGCCGAGTAAAGCCACGGTACGCCGACACGATCGCCCATTTTCACTTCGCTGACGCCGGCGCCCATGGCGACCACCACGCCTATTCCTTCATGTCCCGGCACAAAAGGCAGGGACGGCTTGACGGGCCAGTCGCCGTGCGCAGCGTGCAGGTCGGTATGGCAGACGCCGCACGCCTCCGTTTTGACCAGAATCTGTCCGGCCCCCGGCGACGGCAGCGGGATTTCCTTGATGACGAGCGGTCCGCCGAATTGTTCGACTACCGCAGCGAGCATGGTGTTTTTCATGGCATTGCCCAAGATGATGCGACGTCATCATCTGACGCCGGTGAAGCAGGAAACGATGTAACGGCCTACGGCGACCGTTCAGTAAACAATTGACAGCTTGTCGACGACTTTGTGGACGCCGGGAGTCCGCGCCGCTGCCGCGAACGCTTCCTCGCGCTCGGCCAGCGACGCGACCGATCCGTTGAGCGTGATCTGGTCGCCGTTCACCGCCACCTCGATCGCTTTCACGGTCGAATGCGCCCGCCGTTGCAAGGCGGCTTCGATATGGGTCTTGATGTCGGCCGGCCGGGCAACATGTTTCACCGCGATCTGGTTGCTGATGCCGATGACGCCGAGCAGGCTGCGCAAGGCGTTTTCTGCCGCCATGCGTTCATACTGATGGTCCACTTCGCCGCTCAACGTGATCCAGCCGTCTTCCACCATGATCTTGACGCTGTCTTTCGGCACCAGGGCATTCCATTCCAGTCCATGGGACGCCGTTCGCACAATATCGGCATCCGTGCGACAGCTTGAACCCGGCAGCACGACGTCGATTTCCACCGCCAGTCCTTTGACGCCGGCGACACGCTGCGCGGCTTTTTCCGCGGCATATTTTTCCGCGTAGCTGTCCAGATTGCCTGTCAGGGTGACAATACCGTCGCGCACCTCGACGCCAATCTCGTTGTCGTTCACGGCTGCATCCCACGCCAGTTCGTCGGCGACATCCTGCTTGATCTGAAAGTCTGTTTTCATGGCAATACCTTCACGCGGTTATAAGTCATGCCGCAGGACTGCGGCGACTTCATTTGAATACCAGCACCGGGATTTTGCTGTAGGTCAGGACCTTCTGCGTTTCACTTCCCAGCATCAGCTTGTCCAGTCCCTTGCGTCCGTGCGAGGCCATGAAGATGGAGTCGCAGCCGTACTCTTTGGCAAAGCGGAGGATCTCTTCATTCGCATGCGTGCCCTTGACGGTATGGACTTCGCAGTCCGCGCCTGCCTTTTTTGCGCAGTCGGCAATGTAGCCGGCATTGAGTTTGGATTGCGCGAATATCTCGGCTTCGATTCCCTGCAGGCCATATCCGGCACCGAGCTCGGGCATGATCAGGCTGGGGAAGATTTCGGAGACGGCCAGGCCGACGATCTTGCTTCCGTACGAGGCTGCGAAATCCACGGCAGCCGCCACCGCTCGTTTGGACAGTTCCGATCCATCCGTTGCCAGCAATATCTTTTTGAGCATGGTGCCTCCAGGAGAAAGATGCGATGAAGGCCATCGTATGCCTCGTTGCGGGCTATCCATTTGACCTGGATCAAAATCGCGCGATGCAGAAAATGTGTTTGTCGCGCCGCCGGTTCTTGCGGCTTCGTTTGATGCAAGTCAATTCGATCCACACCGAAATCATTAGCATGTCCTGATCCGATGGGCCTCACATCAAGGAGCACGCAATGCGCTACCGATCCATTCTGATTTACGTCAGCAACGCCATCGATCTCGAAGGCCGCATACGGCTCGCGGCCCGCCTGGCATCGGGTCAATCTGTTACCGTAATCGGCCTTGCCATCTCGGGCCTGTCTAGATTCATGTCGCAAGTACTACCGGCAGTGACCGGCAGCGCCGGGGAAGTGCTTCCCGACGCAGCGCCGCTTCCAGCCGAAGAACAAGAACGGCGCGAGAAAAAGCATCTGGACATGACCATTTCATTGGAACGATTTAAGGTCCTGGCGCAGGAATTCGGCATTGCCAGAATCCAGACGCTGCGGGTCGACGACGATGCCGCCGCCGCGCTGAGCAACCATGGCAATGCGGCCGATCTGATCGTCCTGGGTAAAAGCGAACTGCACGGCATCGAGGATCGCAAGGACAGCGACTTCATTGAGTTTGTCGCGCTCAACGCAGCGGCGCCGGTGTTGGCGATCAGCGAAAAGCCGTTTTCCTGGCGGCATGCCCTGATCGCATGGAACGGCAGTAGCGCCGCCGCTCGCGCCGTGCGCAACGCCATTCCGCTTTTGCAAGACGTCGGCGCCATCAGTGCGGTGATTTTCGGCGACGGCATTGTTCCCGGCACCAACGCTTCGGCCTCGGAAGACGAACTGAAGCAATGCCTGTCGTCGCTCGACAAGCCAATTGACATCCTGCATCGTCCCGCCGCGACAGATGTCGGGCATGCGTTGCTGGCGTTGGCGGCGGAGCTTGATGCCGATCTCATTGTCATGGGATGCGTTGCGCATCCGCGCTGGCGCGGCGTCCTGCTGGGCGGGACCACCGGCGTCGTGATCGCGGAGTCGCCGGTCGCGCTGCTGCTGTCGCGATGAGGTGCTGCCGTATTACTGAGAATGCTGCTCATGCAGACGCTGGCAATGCGTGCATCGTTTTGCGGTGGGGTAGGCTTCCAGCCTCGCCTCCGCGATCGTGCAGCCACACTCTGAACACAGCCCGTACTGCCGTTGGCTGATCCTGAGTTTCGTCGCTTCGATGTCAGCCAGTTCCGCAAATTCCTTGCGGGAGAGCGCGTCATCCACCTCCGTCACGTCACAACCGTCCGGATCGTCGGGTACGGTAAGCCTGACCCTAAAGCGGATCGCGGCCTCCTGTCGCTCGAGGATTTCCCGAAAGTGCGTCAACTGTTCTTCCGTGAGATAAGACATGCTTTATTTCCTTATGAATGCAGTTTCATGAACCGGAGACCCGGGACCGGCCGACGATGAATTGTCATGCTGCGGCTTGACTCCATTGCGGGCGGCGGTCAGCGCTCCGTCAGATCCTTGCCCGCGCTTCTTGCTCCTGCAGCGACCTGATCCCCGTTCTTCATCGCCCACAAGGCCGATATCAGGACACCGCCGCCGGCGACGACGCAAATCAGGGCCGCGCCACGCTGGTCGTCGAAGCCAAGAATCCAGGGCGACGCCACCGACCAGCAGCCCAGCATCAACAACACCGCCTCTTCCCAGAGCGCCGGCGCAACGATGGCCAACAGGGCAAAGACTGTAATCGCCGATCCGGTCGCCACTGAATTGCGGGATATTGGCTGCTGCGGATAATCCATCAACCAGGGTGAGACCAACAGCGCTATTCCTACGGTCATCATGACGCAAGCCTGCCAGCGCGAGTCAACATCCGGTTCGGCAAGCGTGTTCATGGCAGTCCTCCTGATTCAACATGTGATCCGATTATGAAGACTGCGCCGCGCGGCACGTTGATCTGCATCAAAAGCCGGATGCAAACGCCGACGTATGCTTGAAAAGCGAAAATTTCAACGGAGAATCGCATGTTCAAGAAAATACTGGTGCCCACGGACGGGTCTGATCTTTCCAATCGCGCGGTGCGGGCGGCGATAGAGTTCGCGAAGGATCACGGCAGCGCGGTGGTCGGGTTGTCGGTCGCGCAGACCCACCCCTATGAATCTTTCACGCTCATCAGCCGCCGGGAAGACTTCTCGTTGCTGTCGGAGTCGCTTCGCCAACGCGCAAGGGACTACGTGCACATCATTGAAGATCTCGCCGAAAAAGCCTGCGTCCCTTGCCAGGTGCATACCGTCGACAGCCCGCAGCCCTGGAAAGCGATCGTCGACGCCGCCGCAGAGCATGCATGCGATTGCATATTCATGGCGTCGCACGGCCGTGGCGGCCTCAACCGTATCCTGCTGGGAAATCAGACCCACAAGGTGCTGGTGCATGGCAATGTGCCGGTAATCATATTCAGATAGCACGAGGAGGCGCGCACCCGGGTTCACGTCTCCGGACCACGTTCCACACGCTCTTTTCGGGCATAAATCCATCGGCTTGATCTGCATCAACGCATCGACGAGCCAGATCGTTAGGCTGACCTCACTGTATTTCTCGAGGTCCCCATGACAACAAAGAAAGCTTCGCCGTCGATCGGCACCGAACGCCTGGCCAGCGCCTGGCTGACGCCGCTGACATTTGCGTATCCGGAGGCCGACAATGACGCCGCCCGCCTGGATCTGATGAGCAACGCCTGGCTGGGACGGCTGACCGGCAATATCTCCCCTGCCGCGCTGCTCAACGCCTACGTCGACTGGCTGACGCATCTGGCGCTGTCTCCTACCAAGCGCGCCGCTCTGATGCAGACGGCCTGGCAAAACTGGTGGCGCATGTATGCCTACAGCCGCAGTTGCCAGCTTGGCAACGAACAGGCCTGTATAGAACCTCTTCCCCAGGATCGCCGTTTCAGCGACCCGGCCTGGCAGCAATGGCCGTTCAACACCATCCATCAGGCGTTTCTGCTGCAGCAGCAATGGTGGCATCGCGCCACCACCGGCGTGCGTGGACAATCCCAGCACCACGAGGACGTCGTCACGTTTACCGTGCGCCAGATCCTCGACATGCTGGCGCCGTCGAATTTCCTGTCGACCAATCCGGTGGCGCAGCACGCGACGCTTGCGTCAGGCGGCGGCAATCTGGCGCAGGGATGGCTTAACGCGATGAGTGACTGGCGCGCGAGCATAGCCCCCGGCGAGGAGGCGCAGCCCGGTGCCTTCAAGGTCGGCAAGGATGTGGCGATTACGCCGGGAAAGGTCGTCTTTCATAACGATCTGATCGAGCTCATTCAATACGCTCCGTCAACCAAGACAACCCATGCCGTTCCCCTGCTGTTCGTCCCGGCGTGGATCATGAAGTACTACATCCTCGACCTGTCGCCCCGGAATTCGCTGGTGAAATATCTGGTGGACCTGGGCTATACGGTCTTCATGATCTCCTGGAAGAATCCGCAGAAAGAAGATCGCGAGCTGTCCATGGAAGACTATCGCAGGCTCGGCGTCATGGCGGCAATCGACGCCGTCACCGCGCAGACCGGAGCGAAACGGATCAACGCCACAGGCTACTGCCTGGGCGGCACGCTGTTGTCGATTGCCGCCGCGACCATGGCGCGCGACGGCGATGACCGCCTGGCCAGCATGAGCCTGTTCGCTTCGCAGGTCGACTTTGAAGAACCCGGCGAATTGTCGCTGTTCATCGATGAAAGCCAGGTCAGCTTCCTCGAGGCCGTCATGTGGGAACAAGGCTACCTGGACACCAAACAGATGGCCGGCGCCTTTCAGTTGTTGCGCTCGAACGACCTGATCTGGTCGCGCCGCCTCAAGCAGTACCTGCTTGGATTGCCCGAAGAAAAAAGCGACCTCATGGCATGGAATGCCGACGCCACCCGCATGCCCTATCGCATGCATTCCGAATACCTGCGCCAGCTGTTCCTGCATAACGACCTGGCCGAAGGGCGCTACTGCACCGAGGGCAAGCCCATCAGCCTGAGCGACATCCGCCTGCCCGTGTTCGCCGTGGGTACGGTCACCGATCACGTGGCGCCGTGGCGCTCGGCGTTCAAGATTCATCGCCTGACCGATACCGACGTCACCTTCGTGCTGACCTCGGGAGGCCATAACGCCGGCGTCGTTTCGCCACCGGGTCATCCGCATCGCAGCTATCAGATCGCCACCCATGCCGATAAGCAGGGCATGGTCGACGCCGATACCTGGCAGGCCGGCGTGGCGCTTCATGACGGTTCCTGGTGGCCAGCCTGGGAAGCCTGGTTGCGCAAGCATTCCGGCAAGCGTACCGCACCACCAGCCCTGCCCGCGCACAGACCCGCGGCGCCCGGCAAATATGTTCTCCAACCTTGATGAACGGAACCTGACCATGCCCGGCTCGCCCTCCATCGCTCCTGCGCCGCCGCTGGTTCCCGGGCAGGACGTCCATCCGGATGCGCGCCGGCGCACCTCCCATGGCCCGACGCCGGCGCAGGCTGCAGAAACGACATTGCGCAGCATTGCCGCCATGACGGCGGAAGCGGGACTCGCGCAGCAGTCCTCGTCGCTGCAAGGACTGACGGCGGAGGAAGCCGGCAAGCGACGCCGACAATACGGCGCCAACGTCATTGCCGCCGGTCCCAGCCTGCAGGGCTGGCGCCAGTTCCTCAAGCTGTTTGCCAGTCCATTGTCGCTGCTCCTGCTCGCGCTCACGACGGTCAACCTGCTGATCGGCGAGACCTGGAGCGGGATCATGATTGGCGTGATGGTCGTGTTGTCGTCACTGCTTTCCTTTGTGCAGGAACACCGCGCCGACAAGGCGGCGCAGCAGTTGCGATCGATGGTGGCCACCACCGCCACGGTGCAACGCGCCGGTCAGGGACACGTTGAATTGCCGCTCGCGGAACTGGTGCCGGGCGACATCATTTTCTTGTCGGCCGGCGATATCGCTCCGGCCGACGTCCGCATCCTCTCGGCCAGGATGCTGTTCATCAGCCAGGCCGCGTTGACCGGAGAATCGCTCCCGATTGAAAAGACACCGGTGGCGGTGTCGAACGCTGCGAACGGCAGCCTGACCGACCTGGCCAACCTTGCGTTCATGGGCACCAACGTGGTGAGCGGAACCGGCGCCGCGCTGGTCATGGCAACCGGCGAGCGCACGGCATTCGGCCATATCGCCGCCGACCTCGTCAAGACGCGCGAGACGACCAGCTTTGATCGCGGCGTCGACAGGTATATACGCCTGATCATCCGCATCATGCTGGTCATGGCGCCGCTGGTGTTCCTGATCAACGGCCTGACCAAGGGCGACTGGCTCGAAGCCCTGCTGTTTGCCGTGGCGGTCGCGGTGGGACTCACGCCCGAGATGCTGCCGATGATCATCACCATCAACCTCGCCAAGGGCGCGCTGGCAATGTCGGAGAAGAAAGTCATCGTCAAGCGGCTCAACGCGATCCAGAACTTCGGCGCGATGGACATCCTCTGCACCGACAAGACCGGCACGCTGACCCAGGACCGCATCATTCTCGAAAAACACGTCGACATTGATGGCGTGGATTCGCAGAAAGTAACCAGGTATGCCTACCTGAACAGTTTCTTCCAGACCGGCTTGAAGAACCTGCTGGACATGGCGATCCTGAACTACGTCGACCCCGGCAAGAAATCAGCAACGCCTGCGGAGACGAAAGCCGAGACGGAAAAGGAATTCCGGAAAATCGATGAACTGCCCTTTGATTTCGAACGGCGTCGCATGTCGGTCATCGTCGAGCAAGCCGACCGCACCCGCCTGCTCATCTGCAAGGGCGCGCCGGAAGAAATCCTGGCCGTCTGCACGCACGCCGAGCATGCAGGTGCGCCGATGCCGCTGGCCGGGCATCACGGCGCGGCGCTCAGCAAGACGGTCGACGATCTCAACGAAGACGGTTTTCGCGTGATTGCCGTCGCTTATAAGGAGTTGCCAGCCGCAACGGTCGATGTTCCCGCGCTCGGCAATGCCGATGAATCGGCGCTGACCCTGGTGGGCTACATCGCCTTCCTCGATCCGCCCAAGGACAGCGCCGGCGAAGCCATCGCCGGACTGCATGCCTGCGGCGTAACGGTGAAAGTGCTCAGCGGCGACAATGGCGCCGTGGTGCGCAACGTTTGCCGCCATGTCGGCTTGTCCGGAGAGCAGGCCGTGCTCGGCAGCGACATCGACACGCTGAGTGACGAGGCGCTGGGAGAACTGGCGGAACACAGCAACATCTTCGCCAAACTGAATCCGCAACAGAAGGCCAGGATCATCCGCTGCCTGCAGGCTCGCCGGCATGTCGTCGGCTATCTCGGCGACGGCATCAACGACGGAGCCGCGCTGAAAGCGGCGGACGTCGGCATCTCCGTCGACAGCGCCGTGGACATCGCCAAGGAGTCGGCCGACATCATCCTCATGCGCAAGAGCCTGATCGTGCTCAAGGACGGCGTGCTGGAAGGCCGCAGGGTGTTCGGCAACATCACGAAGTACATCAAGATGAGCTCCAGCTCGGCATTCGGCAACATGCTCAGCGTGCTGGGAGCGAGCGCCATGTTGCCTTTCCTGCCGATGGCGCCGGTGCAGATCCTGCTCAATAACCTCCTCTACGATTTTTCCCAGACCACGATCGCGACCGATCACGTGGACGCGGAGTACCTGAAGCAACCGCGACGCTGGGAAATCCTCGATATCGGCCGCTTCATGATGGTGCTGGGACCGGTCAGCTCGCTGTTCGATTACATGACCTTCGGCGTGCTGTGGTACGTCTTCGGCGCCGCCGGCCAGCCGTTGCTGTTCCAGTCGGGATGGTTTGTCGAGTCGCTGCTGTCCCAGACGCTGGTGGTGCATGTCATCCGCACCGGAAAAATCCCCTTCATCCAGAGCAAGCCCAGCCTGCCGCTGCTGGCCACCACCGCGGTCATCTGCGTGCTGGCGTTCTGGTTGCCGGCGTCGTCCATTGCACATACGCTCGGCTTGACGGCATTGCCCTTGAATCTGAATGCCGCGATTCTGGCGATCGTCTTCGCTTACCTGCTGATGACGCAATTGATGAAATCCTGGCTCATCAGGCGTTTCGGCTTGAAGTGACTGGCGCATCTTTCGGCGCTCATTTGATTGATATCAAGAAGCAACAGCCGGGCGCCCCGTAGACTGTGCTGCATGGCATCAATCGACGCGGGAGCGAAAGTGAGTTCAGCAAGAATGGCTGCGACAAAGGGAAAACGCACTGTGCGCAGCCGTCTGATCATGGCGCTCGCCGCATTGCAACTTGGCGGATGCGTTTCGCTGGCGCCGGACTACATCCGGCCAGCGCTTCCGGTCCCCACGCACTATCCCAATGCCGCAGCCGCATTGCGCGAGTCCGCCGAACCCATCGGCTGGCGCAGTTACTTCCAGGATGCGCACCTGCAATCGCTGATCGAACTGGCGTTGCAGAACAGCCAGGATCTGCGCCTCGCCCTGGCCCGCGTCGACGAGGCGCGGGCTGCTTACGGGATCGCAGCCGCGGCGCAGTTTCCCACTGTCGGCGCCCAGGCTGGACTGGATCGCGCGCGCGTGCCGGGCGACCTCAACCTGACCGGCAAGCCGCTGATTTCCAGCCAATACCAGGTGGGCCTGGGCATGGCTGGCTGGGAGCTGGACTTCTGGGGCCGCGTGCGCAGTCTGAAGGACGCCGCGCTTGAAAGCTACCTCGCCTCCGACGCCGCGCGACGCGCTGTGCGCATCGACCTGATTGCGCAGGTGGCCATCACTTACCTGACGCTCTCCGAACTCAACGAACGCCTGTTCCTGGCCGGCCAGACGCTTGCCAGCCGCGCCGAAAGTTATCGAATATTCAAGCGTCGCGTCGAGGTCGGTTCGACCTCGCGGCTCAATCTCACGCAAGTCGCCGTGCTGCTGACCCAGGCGCAAAGCCTGGTGGCGCAACTGGAGCAGGAACGCGAGATGCAGATACATCGGCTCGCCCTGCTGGTCGGCACGCAACTCAGCGAAGCGACGCTGCAGCAACGCTTGTCGGAGGTCGAGGCGCCCCGCCGCCTCCATCCCGGCATTCCTTCCGACCTGCTCAACAACCGGCCGGACATCATCGCCGCCGAACACCAGCTGCGCGCGGCCAATGCCAATATCGGCGCGGCGCGTGCGGCATTCTTCCCTCGCATCGCCCTGACCGGATCGGCCGGCACCGCCAGCGCCGAACTGGGCGGGCTGTTCGACAGCGGCAGCCGCGCCTGGACTTTTTCGCCCGGCATTTCCCTGCCGCTGTTCGACGGCGGTCTGCGCAACAGCAATCTCAAGCTGACCGAAGCGCGTCGCCACATTGCCGTGCTCAATTACGAAAAAGCCATCCAGAGCGCCTTCCGTGATGTTTCCGATGCCTTGTCCGCCCGCGTCTGGCTGGACTACCAGGTGGACATCGCCGCCGTGACGCTGGAGGTGCAGGCTGAACGCGCACGCTTATCGACCCTGCGCTACGACAACGGCTCGGCCTCCTTCCTTGAAGTCCTTGATGCGCAACGGGACCTGCTCGTCGCGCAACAACAGCTGGTCCAGCTGCAACGCGCGCTGGCCGCCGGCAATGTCAGTCTGTATGCCGCGCTGGGCGGAGCGGCGGACGATGCCGCTGCCGGCCGGCCGCAGCCCGATCCCAAGAACAATCCGGACACCCCGCCATGACCACTCCTCCGCGTCGCACGCTGTATTCACTTTTGCTCGTCATGGCCGTCCTGGCAGTCGCCTGGTATGGCTGGAAACATTTCCGCGACACCGGGCCCGGCGCCGACTTCGCCAGCGGCAACGGCCGCATCGAAGCCACCGAAATCGACGTCGCGGCGAAACTGCCTGGGCGTATCGACGACATCCTCGTCAACGAAGGCGATTACGTCGCCGCCGGCCAGCCCCTCGCGCATATGCAGATCCAGGTGTTGCAGGCGCAACGTGACGAAGCCGTCGCGCAGAAGCAGCAAGTCGTGGCCGCCGTGGCAAGCGCCCAGGCGCAGGTAGCCGTGCGCGAGAGCGACCGGCAGGCTGCGCTGGCGCAGGTGGCGCAACGTGAAAGCGAACTCGATGCCGCACAACGACGACTGGTGCGCTCCGAAACCCTGGTTCAGGAAGGCGCCTCCTCCATCCAGGAGGTCGATGACGATCGTACCCGCGTGCGCACCACGCAGGCGGCGCTCAGCGCGGCAACTGCGCAAGCCGGCGCGGCGGCGGCGGCCATCAATGCGGCCCATATGCAAGTCACCGGCGCCATGGCCTCGGTGACCGCAGCCACCGCGACGGTCGCCCGCATCGACGCCGACATCGTCGACAGCGCATTGACGGCGCCGCGCGGAGGACGGGTCCAATACCGTGTCGCGCAACCCGGCGAAGTACTTGGCAGCGGCGGCAAAGTCCTCAACCTGGTCGACCTCAGCGATGTCTACATGACCTTCTTCGTGCCGGAGGCGGCTGCCGGCAAACTGGCCATCGGCAGCGACGTGCGGCTGATCCTCGACGCCGCCCCGCAGTATGTGATCCCGGCCCGGGTGTCGTACGTCGCCAGCACCGCGCAGTTCACCCCGAAGACCGTCGAGACCGCCAGCGAACGCCAGAAACTGATGTTTCGCGTCAAGGCGCAGATTGACCGCGACTTGCTGGTCAAGCATCTGCACTTGGTGAAGACCGGCTTGCCCGGCGTGGCCTGGGTCAAACTGGCAGGACAGGCAGACTGGCCTGCCGACCTGGCAGTGAAGGTACCCAAGTGAATGCGCTTGCCTCCGATGGCGCGCAGGAAGTCGTTGCACGCCTGAGCGGCGTCAGCCTGCTGCTGGGAAAGACACAGGCACTGTCCGCCATCGACCTGGTCATCCCGGCCGGGCGCATGGTCGGCCTGATCGGTCCCGACGGTGTCGGGAAATCCAGCCTGCTCTCGCTGCTGGCAGGCGCCCGTCGCCTGCAGCAAGGCCAGGTCGACGTGCTGGGCGGCAGCATGGCGGACCGGCGTCATCGCGACCGGACCTGCCCGCGCATTGCGTACATGCCGCAGGGACTCGGCAAAAACCTGTATCCCACGCTGTCCGTGGAAGAAAACCTGCAGTTCTTCGGCCGCCTGTTCGGCCACGATGCCGCCACGCGCCGGCGCAGGATTGATGAACTGACCCTCAGCACCGGCCTGAGGCCGTTCCTCTCGCGCCCCGCCGGTAAACTGTCCGGCGGCATGAAACAGAAACTCGGTTTGTGCTGCGCCCTGATTCACGATCCCGACCTGCTGATCCTGGACGAACCGACCACCGGCGTCGATCCGCTGTCGCGCGCGCAGTTCTGGGACCTGATCGGCAAGATCAGGGGCGAGCGCGCAGGCATGAGCGTCATTGTCGCCACCGCCTACATGGAAGAAGCGGATCGCTTCGACTGGCTGGTCGCGATGGATGACGGCAAGATACTGGCCACCGGGACACCGCGCGAACTGCACGAGCGTGTCGGCGCGGCGTCCCTCGAAGCGGCGTTCATCGCCATGCTGCCCGAAGCCAAGCGGCGCAATCATCGCGCCGTGGTCGTTACGCCCTTGCAACCGTCCGACAACGAGGAGACTGCCATCGAGGCCAAGGGGCTGACGATGCGCTTCGGGGATTTCGTGGCGGTCGCCCACGTCGATTTCAAGATACGGCGCGGCGAGATCTTCGGCTTCCTTGGTTCCAACGGCTGCGGCAAATCCACCACCATGAAGATGCTGACCGGCCTGATCCCCGCCAGCGAAGGCAAGGCATGGCTGTTCGGCCGTGAAGTCGACGGCAGCGACATCACCACGCGCCAGCGCGTCGGCTACATGTCGCAGGCCTTCTCGCTCTATGGCGAATTGACCGTCAGGCAGAACCTGGTGCTGCACGCACGCCTGTTCCAGGTGCCGGAAAGCGCCATCGCGGCAAGGGTCGATGAAATGGCGCAACGCTTCGATTTGCGCCAGGTGCTCGACAAATTGCCGGAAGGATTACCGCTGGGCGTGCGCCAGCGATTGTCGCTGGCGGTGGCCATGGTCCATCGTCCGGAGTTGCTGATCCTGGACGAGCCGACCTCCGGCGTGGATCCGATCGCGCGCGACATGTTCTGGCAATTGATGATCGACCTGGCGCGCAACGATCATGTGACGATTTTCATCTCGACCCATTTCATGAACGAGGCTGAACGCTGCGACCGCATCTCGCTGATGCACGCCGGCCGGGTGCTGATCAGCGCCAGTCCGGCCGAGCTGGTGCGGCAAAGCGGAGCCGCCACGCTGGAGCAGGCTTTCATCGGCTATCTGCGGGAAGCCGCCGGCGAGCCGGATGCCGGCGCGAATGAGGCCCTTGCACCGGCTGTCGCGGCGGCTGCATCGACTTCGACGCCGGAACAAAAAAACGGTGGTTTCCGCTTCGGCCGCGCGTTCAGTTACGCCCTGCGCGAAACAATCGAATTGCGGCGCGATCCGGTGAGAGCCACGCTGGCCCTGCTGGGAACGGCGATCCTGCTGTTCATCATCGGCTACGGCATCAGCCTCGACGTCGAGAACCTCTCCTACGCGGTGCTCGACCGCGACCAGACCGCGCTGAGCCAAAGCTACGCGCTCAACTTGTCAGGCTCGCGCTACTTCATCGAGAAGGCTGCATTGTCGGACTACAACGATATCGACCGTCGCATGCGCAACGGCGAACTGGCGCTGGCCATCGAGATACCGCCCGGCTTCGCACGCGATCTGGAACGCGGGGCTCCGGCCCAGATCGGCGCATGGATAGACGGCTCCATGCCGATGCGCGCGGAAACCGTGCGCGGCTATGTCCTGGCGATGCACCAGTTATGGCTGGTCGACATGGCAACCCATCGTCTCGGCATGCGGCCGGTTGCAACCAGCTCGGTGGAGACGCGCTATCGCTACAACCCCGACGTCAAAAGCCTGCCGGCCATGGTGCCGGCCGTCATTCCGATGCTGCTGATGATGATCCCGGCAATGCTGGCCGCGCTGTCGGTGGTGCGCGAAAAGGAACTCGGCTCGATCATCAACCTGTACGTGACTCCGGTCACTCGCGCGGAATTCCTGCTGGGAAAGCAAGTTCCCTATGTGCTGCTGGGCATGCTCAATTTCCTGCTGCTGACGCTGCTGGCGGTGAGCGTTTTCGGCGTGCCGATCAAGGGCGATTTCGCTTCGCTGGCGTTGACGGCCTTCGTGTTCATCATCTGCTCGACCGGTTTCGGCCTGCTGGCGTCGACCTTCACCAGGAGCCAGATCGCCGCCATTTTCGTCACCATGATCGGCACCATCATTCCGTGCGTGCAGTTTGCCGGCCTGCTCAATCCGGTGTCATCGCTGGAAGGCGTCGGCGCCTGGATCGGGCGACTGTATCCGGCGTCGCATTTCCTGACCATCAGCCGGGGCATCTTCAACAAGGCGCTCGACCTGTCGGGCCTGATGCCGTCCTTCTGGTCCCTGCTGGCGGCCGTGCCGGTGATACTGGGGGCCTCCGTCCTGCTGCTCAGGAAGCAGGAGCGTTGACATGAAGATCCCACTCTCCTGGCGCGCCGTCGCCAACATCACCCGCCTCGGCGTCAAGGAACTGTGGAGCCTTGCACGCGATCCGGCGATGCTGGTTCTGATCGCCTACACCTTTACCGTCTCCATCTATGTGGCGGCGACGGCCATGCCGGACAGCCTGCACAACGCTGCGATCGCCATCGTCGACGAAGACGGCTCGCCCTTGTCGGCGCGCATTGCCGCCAGTTTCTATCCACCCTATTTCAAGACTCCGGACATGATCTCCCTCAGCCGGATGGATGTCGGCATGGACAATGGCGACTACACCTTTGTGCTCGACATTCCGCCCGGCTTCCAGCGCGACGTGCTGGCCGGTCGTTCGCCGGCCGTACAGCTGAACGTGGACGCCACGCGCATGAGCCAGGCATTTACCGGCAACTCCTACATCCTTGAAATCATCAACACGGAAGTCGCCGAATTCCTCCAACGCTATCGCGGCATCGCCGCCGCGCCCGCTGAACTGGTGCTGCATTCCCGTTTCAATCCCAACCTCGAGCGCGCCTGGTTCGGGGCGCTGATGGAGATCATCAACAACGTCACCATGCTGTCCATCATCCTCACCGGCGCCGCGCTCATCCGCGAGCGTGAGCACGGCACGATCGAGCATCTGCTCGTGATGCCCGTCACGCCCTTGGAGATCATGCTGGCCAAGGTCTGGTCCATGGGTCTGGTGGTTTTGCTGGCGGCGGCGGCGGCGCTGGTGTTCATCGTTCAGGGCGCCTTGCAGGTACCGGTCCAGGGATCGGTCTGGCTGTTTCTCGCGGTGGCGGCGCTGCACCTGTTCGCCACCACGTCAATGGGCATCTTCATGGCGATGCTGGCGCGGTCGATGCCGCAGTTCGGCATGCTGGTGGTGCTGGTGCTATTGCCCTTGCAATTGCTGTCGGGTGGATCGACTCCGCGCGAAAGCATGCCGCTGCTGGTGCAAAACATCATGCTGGCGGCGCCGACGACGCATTTTGTTTCCGCCGCCCAAGCGGTGCTTTACCGGGGCGCGGGGGCGGCCGTGATCTGGCCCCAGATGCTGGCGATCATGGGCATCGGGGCTGCGCTGTTCGCTGCCGCCCTGATGCGCTTTCGCAAAACCATCGGGCAAATGGCCTGAACACCCCGTATCGATACAGCCGCTTCATCCTGACAACGCATTTCCATCCGGAGAACCGCATGCGCAAAGAAGACCTGCTCCTGGTCCAGAATCTCACCTTCGACGAAATCGCCATCGGCGACAGCGCCTCGATAGAGCGCACGCTGACGGCACAGGATATCCAGCTGTTCGCCATCCTGTCAGGCGACGTCAATCCCCAGCATCTGGACGCTGAATTTGCCTCGTCGACCCGGTTTCATGGCGTCATCGCGCATGGCATGCTGGGAGGTGCGCTGATTTCGGCCGTGCTCGGCACCCGCCTGCCCGGCCCGGGAACGGTCTACCTGGGACAGACGCTCAACTTCAGGGCGCCGGCGCGTATCGGTGACAGGCTCACGATCAGCGTGCGCGTCACCGAGCGTCACGAGACCAGCAAACGCCTGTTGCTGGCGTGCTCCTGCATCAACCAGGACGGCGTGACGGTGATCGAGGGCCAAGCCGATGTCATCGCGCCCGTCGAGCGCATTTCGATGCCGCGCACCACCTTGCCCGAAGTGCGGCTCCTTGGCGGCGACGACGGCTTGTTTCGGCTGCTGGAACATGTGCGCCCCATGGGGGCGGTGACGACCGCGGTGGTGCACCCTTGCGACGCGCTGAGCCTGTCCGCCGCCCTGGACGCGCAGGCGGCCGGCCTGATCGTTCCGGTGTTGGTGGCGCCGCGCGCCAGACTCCAGGCGGTCGCCGACGACAACCAGCTGGACATCTCGGCCCTGCGCATCGAGGACGTGCCGCACAGCCATGCCGCCGCGGCACGTGCCGTCGCCCTGGCAGCCGGCGGCGACGTTGCCGCACTGATGAAAGGCAGCCTGCATACCGATGAACTGATGTCGGCGGTGCTGGCCTGCCCCGACATGCGCACCGGCCGACGCCTGAGCCATTGCTTCCTGATGCAGACGCCCAGCTATCCGAGGCCGTTCATCATCACCGACGCCGCCATCAACATCGCCCCGAATCTGGACGAAAAAGCCGACATCATCCGCAACGCCATCGGACTGGCCCAGGCGATCGGCGTGCAGCAGCCGCGCGTGGCGATTCTCGCTGCGGTGGAGACCGTCAATGCGCGCATGGCGGCCACCCTGGACGCCGCCGCCCTCTGCAAGATGGCCGACCGCGGACAGATTAGCGGCGCCATCCTGGACGGTCCGCTGGCGTTCGACAATGCCGTCTCCATCGCAGCGGCGCGCATCAAGGGGATCGTGTCCGAAGTGGCCGGACGCGCTGACATCCTGGTGGTGCCGGATCTGGAAAGCGGCAACATGCTGGCCAAGCAGCTCGAATACCTGGGCGGCGCAGCCAGCGCCGGCATTGTGCTGGGCGCGCGCGTTCCCATCGTCCTGACCAGCCGTGCCGACTCGCGTGAATCCCGCATCGCCTCCTGCGCCATTGCGCTGTTGCTGGCCAATTGCGCGCGGGAGGCGACATGAGCGACTGCATCCTGGTATTGAATTGCGGCTCCTCAAGCATCAAGTTCGCGCTCTTCAATTCGCCGCTTCCGATGCAGCGCACCCCGCTCTGGAGCGGCAAAGCCGACGGCATCACCGGATCTTCGCCGACTTTTTCCGTCTCCGGCCAGGCGACTGAACCGATGCCGGTTGATCGGGATGCGCCCTATCACGCCGCGCTGCTGCGCATCCGCGAGTACACCATTGCCAGGCTGGGCGGGAATCGCATCATCGCCGTAGTGCACCGCGTGGTGCACGGCGGCGCCAAATATTTTGAACCGGTATGCGTCAATCACGACGTGCTTGCCGACCTGCGCAGCTTCATCCCGCTGGCGCCGCTGCACCAGCCGTTTGCGCTGGAGGCGATCGAAAGCTTGCTGCAATCGCGGCCGGAACTGATGCAGATCGCCTGTTTCGATACCGCCTTCCATCACGGCTTGCCGCGTGTCGAGAAGATGCTGCCCATTCCCTACTCGGCCTGGGAACGCGGTCTCCGCCGTTACGGCTTTCACGGCCTGTCGTATGCGTACATGTCCGTCGTGCTGGCGGAACGCCACGGCGATGCTGCCCGCGGCAACACCATCGTCGCCCATCTGGGCAGCGGCGCCAGCTTGTGCGCCATGCAGGACCTGCGCAGCGTCGCGACCACGATGGGATTCTCCGCGCTGGACGGACTGATGATGGGAACCCGCTGCGGATCGGTCGATCCCGGCGTGCTTCTCTATCTGATGGAAACCGAACAGCTTTCCCCGCAACAGCTCGGCCACCTCCTGTACCACGAGTCAGGCCTGCAAGGCATCTCCGGCACGTCCTCGGACCCGCGCGAACTGATCGCGACGGAGGCCGTCGAGCCACGCGCGGCCGACGCGCTGGCGTTATACGTGCGTCGCATCGTACGGGAAATCGGCGCGCTGGCGGCGGTGCTTGGCGGCCTCGACATGCTGGTGTTCACCGCCGGCATCGGCGAGCACAACGCCGAGCTGCGCTCCCGCATTTGCAAGCATCTTGGTTTTCTCGGCCTGAGGCTGGACGACGGCGCCAATGGTGCCGCATCCGCCCTGATCTCATCGCCGCAAAGCCGCGTCGCCGTCGCCGTGGAGCCCACCAACGAGGAATGGATGGCGGCAAGCCTGGCGCAATCGCTGCTGCCCGCAACGTCCGTTCGATACACCGCTTAGTCACCATCGCCAATCACCACTCACCTCAGGAGAACATCATGTACAACACGATTCTTGTCCCCATCGACGGTAGCGTCACCGCCGAATCCGCAGTCGGAGAAGCCCGCGCGCTGGCGGTCTTGTGCAAGGCGCGGGTGCGCTTGCTGCACGTGCTGGACATGACAACGCTAAGCAACGGTTTCGAAGATCCCAACGTCTACATCGCGACCACCAGGCCGCTCGCATTGAAGGAAGCCGAAGACATGCTCGCCCGCACCGCCGCATTGCTGGAAAAGTCCGGGATTACGGTGAACATCGAAATAATGGAGGCCATGGGAGCGCGTGTCGCCGATGTGATCATCGAGCGAGCCGTCACCAACAAGGCCGATCTCATCGTGATCGGGACCCACGGCCGCCGGGGCGTGCATCGCTTCCTCATGGGCAGCGATGCGGAGCAGGTCGCCCGCTTGTCGCCGGTGCCGGTATTGTTGGTCAAGAAAGCCCAGGCCCCGCGTCCGGAGACGACGACCTGAAAATTGACGCACTGTCAAAAAAGCGCGACAGCACCGATAAGAGGAACAATCGATACTGTCGCGCTGCGGGGGAAGGAAAGCGTTTTATTTCCGAGTGCGCGCTTTCACCGCCGGAGCGGCGTCCTTGCCGCTCGCGGCATGCACCAGATCAGTTTCCACGGCATCGATTGCGTTCAAGGCGCTGCTGGTCCATTGTGCATATCCCTTGCTGGCCTGGTCGACCATGTTCTGGAGGAAGGCCATGGCCGGGGCGTTCGATGCAGGCGCGGGGGCAGCGGGCTGTGATCCGGTATTGGCCGCCGCATTCCATGTGGTGGCGGCACGCTGTTGGGCGAACTTGGCCAGGTCGCCCTGCAAGTCCAGCATGATTTTGGTGATTTGCTGGCCGTAGGTGGTGATGTTCTCGAGATCTTGCTTGAGATGACTGGCATCGAGCCATCCGGGAGGGTTTTTGGCGTCCGGCAATTCCAGCTTCTCCGAGCGTTTCGACCAATTGGCGACGCCTTGCTTCCACATGCAAAAATTCAGATCGGCGATACGTAACGCCATGTCGGCGGCATTGCTCGCGACTGCGTTGCACAAGCGCAGCTCGGCGTTGAAGGTGCGCCGGATGTCATCCGGACTTTGCATGGACGGAAAAGAAAACATGGAGAACTCCTTGGTGAACGGCTTTCCTCGGGAAAGCTAGGTGAGATTGACCGAACGGGCCTTGCACCCGCTTACTGCGGAGCGGCCTCGGCATGCTTCACCGGCCGTGCGCCCGCAGCGTTCAGCGCTTTGACCAGCGCCGAATCCATCCTGACCAGATGGTTCAGGAACCATTGGGGAAGCATGTTGAGCACCTGGCGCGGCAGTACGTAATCCCCGCTCATGGCCTTGGGCACGACGTGATGCAAGGTGCTCAGCAACTCCGCATGCTCCTCCCGGTGCACGCGCAGTTCGGGATAGTTTATTTTTTCCATCAACGCCTCTTCTTCCCGGAAATCGTTTTCCAGCAAGGCGACGATGCGCAGCAGACGTGCGGAAAATTCCGGGTCGGGTGCGCTCATGATGTCAGTCAGGTCCTGAATCAGCGCCTTGTGGGCGTTGTCCATCTCGGTGATGCCTAACGACATCTGCGGCGACCATGTCAGTGCTGCCATATCTTCCTCCTGCTTGCATCATGTTCAAAAAAAGTATCCGGCGTCATGCCATGAACTGCCCGCCGTTGGCATCGAAGGTTGCTCCGGTAATGAAGCTTGCGGCGTCATCGGCCAGGAACAGGACCAGGCGGGCGATGTCGCCGCCGTTGCCTAGCCGACCAACGGGGATGCCGGCAACAATTTTGTCCAGCACTTCCTTGGGAACGGCCGCTACCATGTCCGTATCGCAATAACCCGGTGCGATCGCATTGACGGTGATGTTCTTGCGGGCGCTTTCGAGCGCCAGGGATTTGGTGAAACCCAGGATTCCCGCCTTGGCGGCGGCATAGTTGGCTTGCCCGATCTGGCCTCGTTCGCCGTTGACCGAACTGATATTGACGATGCGACCGAAGCCGCGTTCGCGCATGCCCTCGATGGCGTTGCGCGACATGTTGAACACGGATCCCAGGTTGGTGAGGATGACCGCCGACCATTGTTCGGGCGTCATGCGATGCAGCACCGCGTCGCGGGTGATCCCGGCATTGTTCACCAGGATATCGACCGGACCGATTTCCGACTCGACCTGCCGGATGCCTTCGCGGCAAGCCGAAAAATCGGCGACATCCCAGCAAAACACGGGGATGGAGGTCTTTTCCCTGAAGGCTTGCGCAGCGTCGACGTTACTGCGATGCACCGTCGCAACACGATAGCCTGCATCGCGCAAGGCGACGGCAATGGCCGCCCCAAGGCCTCTGGTTCCGCCGGTGACCAATGCAACTCTGTCCATATCGTCCGCTCCTCGCGCAAGCTGAAAGTATTCCGTATGGACAGACTCTATTCCGAAGCGTTTTTTTGTACTTGATCCAAGTCAAAGGAAAAGGACGCGGGTCGAAAAATTCCGGATATTCCAGGACTTGCCAGCACCCACCTGACACCTGAATCGATCTGGCGTCGCGAATGGATGGTGCACGCCGGATCCCGGGCTTTTTCCGCCGTCAACCAGTTAAAATATCAGGCGGCTATCTTCTGGCCGCGCGACTTACCGGAACTCAGGTAGTCGGCAATCGAATCCTGCGTCACTTCCCCAAGATATTTCCCCTCTGCATCGATGACCGGCATCCAGCTGGCGCTGTGCTTGTACATCTTCGACAGCACCACGCGCAGGTTTTCGTCCGGCGTGGCATTGAGGTTGAAAGGCTTGACCTTGTCGCCGCTGACGCCGGCTGTTCCTGTGCTGCGGATATCGCGCCGGCTGACGTAGCCGAGCGCGCGATTGTCGTTGTCGGTGATGGTGAGGTAACGCGCATCCTGGTCGTCCATCAGAGCCATCGCGTCCTGCAACGGCAAGCCCGGACGCGCGGTCGACGGCGTCGTCGCTGCATCGCCCGCGCGCACCAGCAGCAGGCGCTTGAGCGTGTGATCCTGACCGACGAAGGCGCTGACGAAATCATCCTTGGGACGGGCCAGCAAGGTATCCGGATGATCGAACTGCACCAGCTTTCCGGCGCGGAAAATCGCCACCTGGTCGCCCAGCTTGATCGCTTCGTCGATATCGTGGCTGACCATGATCACGGTCTTCTTGAGCTGGCGCTGCATCTGGAAAAACTCGTTCTGGATCGATTCGCGGTTGATCGGATCGACCGCACCGAACGGCTCGTCCATCAGCAGCACCGGCGCATCCGCCGCCAGCGCGCGGATCACGCCGATGCGCTGTTGCTGGCCGCCCGACAGTTCGCGCGGATAGCGCTTGAGGAATTTCGCCGGATCCAGCGCCACCATCGCCATCAGTTCGGTCGCCCGCTCGCGGCAGCGCTTCTTGTCCCAGCCCAGCAGGCGCGGCACGATGGTGATGTTTTCTTCGATCGTCATGTTGGGAAACAGGCCGATCTGCTGGATCACGTAACCGATGTGGCGGCGCAGGCTGACTTCATCGATGCCGGTGGTGTCTTCACCGTTGAGCAGCACGCGGCCGGATGTCGGCGCGATCAGGCGATTGATCATCTTCAGCGTGGTGGTCTTGCCGCAACCGGACGGGCCGAGGAAGACGCATATCTCGCCTTCGGCCACCTTCAGGCTGACCGAGTCGACCGCCTTCACAGGCGTGCCGTCTTTTTGCGTATAGGTTTTGCTGAGTTGTTCGAGTTCTATCATTTTTGCAGTCCTTTCGGAGTCAGAAGTCGTTGCAGGCCTTGCAGCAGCATGTCGGCGACAATCGCCAGCACGCTGATGAGCACGGCGCCCACCACCAGTTTTTGCATGTTGCTCTGGCTGATCGCATGCAGGATCAGCACGCCCAGGCCGCCGGCGCCGATCACGGCGGCGATCGCCATCACGCCGATGTTCATCACCACCGCCGTGCGCACGCCGCCCAGGATCACCGGCAGCGCCAGCGGCAGATCAACCATGCGCAGGCGCTGCCAGAACGTCATGCCGATGCCGATGCCGGCTTCGCGGATGCCGCTGTCGATGTTGTCGAGCGCGAGGAAGGTGTTGCGCATGATCGGCAGCAGCGAGTACAGGAACACCGCGGTGATCGCCGGCAGCGGTCCGATGCCGGCGCCGAATTGCGAGAACACCGGAATCATCAGGCCGAACAGCGCAATCGACGGCAAGGTCAGCACCACCGTGGCCAGACCGAGCAAGGGCGTGGCCAGCCAGCGATGGCGCGTGATGAGGATGCCCAGCGGCACGCCGATGACGATGGCCAAGCTGACGGCGACGCCGACCAGCCGGAGATGCTGCAGCGTCAGGTTGAGGATGTTGCGCCAGTCGCCGGCGAGGTAGTCGATCAGGTTCATGGCCGGCTCCTCAGATCAGTCCCTGCTGCTGCAGGAATTCGGTGACGACCTTGCCGATCGGCTCCTGGTCGATGTCGACGCGCTTGTTCATGTCGGTCATCTTTTCCGTGTCGATGGCGGCGGACAAGGCGTTCAGTTGGTCCGCCAGTTGCGGATGCTCCTGCAACACTTCCTCGCGCACCACGGGTGTCGCCTTGTATGCGGCGAAATAGCCCTTGTTGTCCTCAAGCAGTTTCAGGTTGAAGCCCTTGATGCGACCGTCCGACGAATACGTCAGGCCGACATCGAGCTGCTCGTTGCGCAAGGCGGTGTAGACCAGTCCCGGGTCCATCTGCTTGACTTCGCTGCGGTCGAGCTGGAAGCCGTAGAGCTTCTGCATTGGCTCGAGGCCGTCAGGACGCGACGCGAATTCATAGTCCACGCCCATCAGTTGCGGCTTGCCGCCGGCCTGCTGCTCCTGCGTGATGTGCCGCGCGAGATCTTCCAGCGTGTTGATGCCTTGTTCGTCGGCCAGCTTTTGCGGCATGGCGAAGGCGTAGGTATTGTTGAGGCCGGACTCGTTGAGCCAGACCAGACCGATGTTCCGGTCGAGCTCCTTGACGCGTTGGTAGGTGGCTTCGGCGTCGAGCTTTTCGTCGACATGGTTGTAGACGATCAGCGACGTGCCTGTGTATTCCCACACGACGTCGAGCTGCTTGCTTTCCTGCGCCTTGCGCATGAGCGTCGAGCCGAGGCCGTTCCTGAGATCGACGTCGTAGCCTTTGGCGCGCAGGTACTGCGCAGTCATCGAGGACAGGATCAACTGCTCGGTGAAGTTCTTGCCGCCGACGACCAGCGTGGCGGCCGTCGCTGGCGCCAGCACCGGCAGGCTCAGCGCAAAGACGAACGCACGTAAAAAACAGGATGGTTTCATGATGGTCTCTTTCTTTTTCAAGCCAGGCCGCGACGCGACAGGTACCAGTGCGACAGCAGCGTGACGATCGCGTCCAGCAACAGCGCCAGCAAAGCGGTCGCGGCGGCGCCCAGCAATAGCTGGCCGTGGTTGTTCAGGTAGATGCCGGGGAATATCAATCCGCCCAGGCTTTCTCCGCCGATCAGCATCGACAGCGGCGCGGTGCCGACGTTGATCACCAGCGCCGTGCGGATGCCGCCGACGATGATCGGCAAGGCGTTCGGCAGCTCGACGCGCAGCAGCACCTGATAGGGCTTCATGCCGATGCCTTTGGCGGCTTCGCGCAGCGGCGCCGGCACATTCTTCAGGCCTTCGAAGGTATTGCGCACGATCGGCAGCAGCGAAGCCAGCCACAGCGCCAGGATGGTCGGCCAGTTGCCGATGCCGAAGAAGGCCAGCGCCAACGCCAGCACGGCGATCGATGGAATGGTATTGCCGATGTTGAAGACCTGGATGAAGTACTCGGCGCGGCGCGCCAGCGCCGGTCGGCTCAGCACGACGCCGGCCGGAACGCCGGTGGCGATTGCCAGCAGCATCGACCACGCGACCAACTGCAGATGTTTCCCGGTGTAGTAGATCAGGTCGCTGCGGTATTGCGTGATGACGTCCATCCCGATCCACTGGATCAGGCCGGCGACGGCGAGCACTGAAACGGCTGTGACCGCGGCTGCGCCACCGATGACGTTGCGAAGACTTCGCGTCATGGTTCCCCCTGTGTGGCCGCCATGGTCGAGATCAATGAAATGCCGATATCGAAACCGCGACAGCGCTTTGACTATTTGTAGTGGTTCGTTGCCCTCGCAGGGCTAATCGTTTGGATACGAACCTGTGCTGCCGAGGCAGCGATGAAATCGATCGCGCGAACGCGTAATCGACGATGTATGCATCCGGCGACAGTAAATCGGCATGCCGGACAACGAGACGATCCAAGAGCGGATCAGGAATTACTTAGTAGTTGAACAAGTGTTGTCGCTAGGACAGACGGTAGTATAACCGACTTGCTTAATGAAGTCCAGAAATGACAATTCAAGAAGTCATAACCGGCGCATCTTTAGAAACGAAAAACCGGCCAAAAAGGCCGGTTTTCAAAGGATTTTCGGACAAAACCGCCGCTTATTTGAGCGCTCCGAACACCTTGCCGATGATCGCGCTGCCGGCGCCGATCGGATCGGCGCGGATCGCCTTCTCTTCTTCGCCGATCATGTAGAACAAACCGTCCAGCGAACGCTGCGTGACATAGCCTTCAACCGTGGCCTGGTCGCCCGATACCAGCCCGGTTTTGGCAACCTGGCCCATGGTGCCGTTGTACTTGGCGGAAAGACCGTTTTTATCGGTGATCTTCTTGACGATGGGGAGGAATTTTTCACCGAGCGGCGTGGCGGTCTTCTGGCGGAAGAAATCGGTCACCGAAGTCTCGCCGCCGGACAAGATGTTCTTGGCGTCGCTGACCGACATCGACTTGACCGCATTGATCAGCAGCGGCTTGGCCAGCGGCACGGCCGATTCGGCGGCGCGATTCATCGACACCACCAGGTCATCCAGCTTCTGGCCCTGGCCGGTCATCTTCAGCAGCGGCATGGCTTGCTGCAACGGGCCCGGCAACTGGATCTTGACCTTGTCGTTGTTGAGGAAACCGTTCTCCACGCCGAGCTTGGACACGGCGACATTGGCGCCCTTCTCCAGCGCCGCCTTCAGGCCGCTGGTGGCGTCCTGGTTGCTGAGATCGGACAGCGACAACGCAAACGCCAGCGTGCTGGTCAGCACCAGGGCTGCAGCGATGGGAGCGTGTTTGAATTTCTTGAGGGGCAGCATGGGGACTCCGGAGGAAGAAGACGCGCCATCATAATACGCGCCTTGCGGCCTGCCTAGCGAAGCCCGTCGGTTTTATCTCACTTGCCGCTGCTGTGGCTGCGGGTAAGTTCCATGCCGGCGTTCTTCGGCAAGCGCGCCGTCACCGGCACCGACGCCACCGAGAACAGGCCCACCACCAGGAATGCCGGCCAGAAATCGGCTTCGACGATGGTCGCGTGGCCTTGCAGATAATTCGAGATTTGCAGCACCAGGCCGGCGATGGTCACGCCCATGCCCAGCGACAGTTGTTGCACCACGCTGGCCAGGCTGGTGGCGCGGCCGGCGTCGCGATTGCTGATGTCGGCGTAGGCGATCGAGTTGAGGCAGGTGAATTGCAGCGACGGAAAGAAGCCGCCCATCAACACCACCAGCAGCATCACGTAGTAAGGCGTGTGCGACGAGAAGATGCCGTACGACGCGATCGCCATGCCGGCGAACACCGCATTGACCATCAACACCGTGCGGAAGCCGTAACGGCGCAACACCATCGCCGCCAGCGCCTTCATGAACATCGCGCCGAAAGCCGAGGCGCAGGTGATCGTACCGGCCTCGAACGGATTGAGTCCGAGGCCTTCCTGCAAGGCCAGCGGCAGCAGGAACGGCACCGCGCCGAGACCGACGCGGAACAGCGAACCGCCGAGCACGCTGGCGCGCAAGGTCGGGATCTTCAACAGACGCAGATCGAGCAAGGGATACTCGCTGCGCATGGCGTGGCGGAAATAGAAGAACAAGGCCACCGAGCCGGCCACGCACATGACGATCGGCCACGCCTGCGGCACCAGATGGTTGCCGATCAGCGAAAAGCCCAGCATCGCCACGCCGCCGCAGGCTGTCAGCAGGAAGCCCTTCACGTCCAGCGGCGCCGGATCTTCTTCACGGAAGTTCTGGATATAACGCCCGGCCAGATACAGGCCGAGGATGCAGATCGGGATGTTGATCAGGAAAATCCAGCGCCAATGGAAATACGTCGTGATGAAGCCGCCCAGCGGCGGTCCGATTACCGGTCCCATCAGTGACGGCAGGGTCAGGTAGCTGATGGCCTTGACGAGCTCGGCCTTGGACACCGAACGCACGATGATGATGCGTCCCACCGGCACCATCATGGCGCCGCCGATGCCTTGCAGGAAGCGCGCCGCGACGAAGGTCAGCAGCGAATCCGACAGGGCGCACAGGATCGAGCCGGTCATGAAGGTGATCATCGCCGAACGGAAAATCGTGCGCGCGCCGACCTTGTCCGCGACCCAGCCGGAAATCGGGATGAACACGCCGAGGCTGACCACGTAGGAGGTCAGCGCCAGTTTCAGGGTGATCGGATCCTGGCCGAGATCGCGCGCGAGCGCAGGCAAGGAAGTGGCGATGACGGTGACGTCCATGTTTTCCATGAACAGCGCACAGCCGACGATGAGCGGAACGATAAGCGAGGGGGACACGATGATGCGGTACGACAGGAAAGTGTTCGGGCTGTTTCGGCGGGCGTTGTAGCCGGATGCGTGCTTCTGACAGCCTTCTAAGGTGCGGCAAGTTTACACCACTTGCGGGTTGTGCGTTGCAGCGCGGAAATAAGCAGTTCGCCGGCACGCATGCGCCAACAAGAATCAGCGGAAAAACCGACTCGGCGCTATCCCGAAATGTTTCTTGAACATCGCTGCGAATGCACTCTGACTGGTGTAACCATGATCAAGCGCGACGTCGATGATCTTGTCGCCGCGCGCCAGGTTTTCCAACGCCAGCAACAGCCGCGCCTGCTGCCGCCAGTGACTGAAACGCATGCCGGTTTCGCGCAGGAACAAACGATGGAAGGTGCGCGTGGCGATGCCCAGCTGCTGCGCATGCATGTCCACCGTGGCGTCGTCATCGGGCTGCGCCATCAGCGCCTCGCAGATCACGCGCAAACCGCGATCCGCCGGCAGCGGCAGGTACAGCGGCAGCACCGGCACCGAGCGCAGCTCATGCACCAGCAGGCGCAACAAGTGCCAGTCGCGGCCATCGGCAACCAGCGCCGGCCCGATACCGACAGCAGCGACGATCAGCTCACGCAGCAAGGGCGGGATGTCCAGCACGCAATTCTCCTGCGGCATGTTCGGCAACTCCTGCATGTTGACGAACACGGTACGCATCTTGACGTCGCCGCGCATACGCACCTGATGGTCGACTTCAGGCTGCAGCCAGACGCCGCGCGTGGGCGGCACCACCCAGCGGCCTTCGGCGGTTTCCACCACCAACACACCCTCGATGGCGTACAGCAGTTGCGCATAGGCGTGCCGGTGCAGCTCGATCACATGACCGTGCGGGTAGTCGATCGCCAGCGCCGCAGCGGGGGCATTGGCGTTGATCATGTGGTGGTAATTGGAGGTGTCCATGCAATCTGCTCCTGAATTGTCACTTTTGCGACAACTCCGGGCATGTTAGCACGCGACGGACTTGGCGATCCGCAGCAAGATGGGGGCAATTCCTCATCCACACGACCCAAACCGCCATGCCATTGCGCTCTTACCTTTATCCGTTCCTCGCCATCGTGCTGTGGGCCGGCAACGTCATCGTTTCGAAAATGGCGGCCTCGGCCATCTCGCCGACCGCCATCACCTTCTATCGCCTGATCCTGGTGCTGCTGCTCATGAGTCCGTTCATGCTGCGTCCGCTGTGGCGCAATCGCGCCCAGATCCGGCGCCACTGGTGGCAACTGGGATTGTCCGGGCTGCTGGCGATGGCGCTGTTTCAGAGCCTGTCCTACCGCGCAGCCGAGAGCACCACCGCCACCAACATGGCCATCGTCACTGCACTGATTCCGCTGCTGACGGCGCTGCTGAGCGTCATCGTGCTGGGCGAAGCGATCACGGTCGGCATGGCCGTGGGCGGCCTGCTGTCGTTCACAGGTTTGCTGTATCTGGTCGGACACGGCGACCTTGGCGCGGCGATGCGTGAAGGTGTGCACCTGGGCGATGCGCTGATGTTGCTGGCGGCGTTCTCTTATGCGTTGTACGGCGTGCTGCTGCGTCGCTGGAAAATGAATGTACCGGTCTGGCAGGCAGTGTACGTGCAAGCCGTCGCGGCGCTCGTGCTGATGTTGCCGCAGTTCCTGCTCCTGCCGGCCGGTACGGCGGCGCTGGATGCACGTACGCTGCCGCTGATCGCCTATTCCGGTATCGGCTCGTCGATCCTGTTGTCCTTCCTGTGGATCGAAGGTGTCAAGAAACTCGGCCCGAATCGCTGCAGCATTTTCATCAACCTGCTGCCGGTGCTGACGGCGCTGTTCGCCATCCTCTGGCTCAATGAAAGCATGCATGCCTATCACCTCATCGGCGGGGGTGTCAGCCTGGCCGGGGTGCTGCTGACGCAGATCGTGCAACGGCCCTTGTTCGGCGCACGCGTGGGGTTTCGCTGATTCAGCGCTGATTCAGCCCGCATCATTCCGACCTTCATTTTCGCAGACTGACATCATGATTGCTCATTCCCGCACCAAATACCCTCACCCTCCGACCGTCGACCTGCCCGATCGCCAATGGCCGTCACGCACCATCGGGAAAGCGCCGATCTGGCTTTCGACCGATCTGCGCGACGGCAACCAGGCCTTGTTCGAACCGATGAACGCCGAACGCAAACTGACCTTGTTCCATGAACTCGTCAGGCTCGGCTTCAAGGAAATCGAAGTCGGCTTCCCCGCCGGTTCGCAAACCGATTTCGACGTCGTGCGCACGCTGATCACCGACAAACATATTCCCGCCGACGTCACGCCCATGGTCATGACGCAATTGCGTGGAGAGCAGATCGTGCGCACCGTCGAATCGCTGCAAGGGGCGCCGCGCGCCATCGTGCATTTCTACAACGCGGTGGCGCCGCTGTGGCGTGAAGTGGTGTTCGGCCTCAGCGTGCCGCAGGTGATGCAACTGATCGAGCGCAACGTGCGCCTGCTCAAGGACCTGACCGCGCAACATCCGGAAACCGAATGGATCTTGCAATACTCGCCCGAGACTTTTTGCATGGCCGAGCTCGAGGTCTCGCTGCAAGCCTGCCGCGTCGCCATCGAAACCTGGGACGCCGGACCGGGCCGGTCCATCATCATCAACCTGCCGACCACGGTGGAAGTCAGCACGCCCAACGTCTTCGCCGACCAGATCGAGTGGATGCATCGCCGCTTGCCGCGCCGCGAGCATGTCGTGTTGTCGGTGCATCCGCACAACGATCGCGGCACCGGCGTGGCTTGCGCGGAACAGGCGCTGCTGGCCGGCGCGCAACGCGTCGAAGGCTGCCTGTTCGGCAACGGCGAGCGCAGCGGCAATCTCGACGTGGTGACGCTGGCGTTGAACCTGTACACCAACGGCATCGATCCGCAGCTCGATTTCTCCGACATCGCCGCGGTTGCGCGCGTGGCTGAAAACTGCACCGCCCTGCCCATCCACCCGCGCCATCCCTACGTCGGCGATCTGGTGTTCACGGCGTTCTCCGGCTCGCACCAGGACGCCATCAGGAAAGGCTTCGCGGCGCAGAAACCGGACGGTTTGTGGCGCGTTCCTTATCTGCCGATCGACCCGCAGGACATCGGCCGCACCTACGACAGCATCGTGCGCGTCAACAGCCAGTCGGGCAAAGGCGGCATCGCCTTCCTGCTTGAACGCGATCACGGCATCGTCATGCCGCGCCGCATGCAGGTGGAGTTCAGCGCCATCGTGCAAAAGCACGCCGACGCCAGCGAAACCGAAATCAGCAGCGCCGCCTTGTGGGAACTGTTCGAGCGGACCTATCTCGCCTCGCCCCGGCAAGACGGCCGCGTGCGCTACCTCAGTCATCAACTGAGCAACCCGGGCGCGGCCCAGGATATCGCGCTTGAACTGACTGTCAGCGGTGTCGCGATCCGGTTGAACGGCAGCGGCAACGGCCCCATCGCCGCCACGGTGGACGCCTTGCGCAGCCGGCTGACGGGACTGGAAGGCTTGCGCATCGACAGCTATGAAGAGCGCAGCATCGGCAGCGGCGCCCAGGCCCAGGCATGGGCCATCGTCGAGGCTGCGTCGCCGGGCGTGGCCGGCACGCGCTTCGGCGCGGCGCGCCACGTCAACATCGTGACGGCGTCGATCCTTGCGGTCCTCAGCGCCGCCAATCGCCTGCAATCCTGACGAGGACGGCGCCGTCCCGGGCTTGCTCCGGGCGGCGCCTGCTCAGGAACTAATCCGGTTTCCCACTCGTCAACACAATGACGGCAAGGGGTAAGCCATTCGCGCACCATTCGCTTGCCGCCGGATAATTTCAACGAGAGGAAACTGCATGAGCATGAACACAAACGCGGTCCCCCAAGCCGGTTCCGGCATTCCCGTCCACGACACCCACAGCAAGACCATCGGTTACCTGCTGTGGATTTTCGGTTTCACCGGCGCCCATCGGTTCTACTATGGCAAACCGCTGACCGGCACCATCTGGTTCTTCACGCTGGGCCTGCTGGGCATCGGCTGGATCATCGACCTGTTCCTGATCCCCGCCATGGACAGGGAGGCCGACCAGCGCTTCAGCGGCGGCGCCATCAATTACTCGGTGGCATGGCTGCTGCTGACCTTCCTCGGCTTCTTCGGCGTGCATCGCATGTACATGGGGAAATGGGTCAGCGGCATCATCTACCTGTGCACCGGCGGCCTGTTCCTGATCGGCGTGCTGTACGACTTCTGGACGCTCAATACGCAGATTTCCGAACGCAACCATGCGTCCGGCCTGCGCAGCTGATCACCGCAGTTAATCACTCTTCCCGCACGCGCATGAACACGGCAAAGCGCGGAATGCCGCTATCGTTGAAGCCGCGATAGCGGTACGTCACCAGCGCGCCGATGGGCGGCGGATCGCGACGCTGGGCATCGCTCAGGCCGCTGCCGAGTTTGAAGCGGACGCCTTCCGGCGTCTCCACCTGCAAGGCGCCGAGCATGCCGGCGTACTTTCCCTTGCCGGGAAGATGTCCGGTCACGCGGGCTTCGGTATCTTCATACGGTTTGAATTTGAGCAGGTCGTCGTTGCGCTCGGCGCGGTACAGCGACGAGCCGCGATGCAGCATCAGACCTTCGCCGCCTTGCGCAACGGTGCGATCCAGCAGCACCTGCAAGGCGGCATGATCGGCGACCTTGCGTTGCTCCACCGCTTGCACCCAGGGCAGGTTCATCTTTTGGACGGTGCTGCGCGTCGCGCGCAGGCGTACTGTGAAATCCCCCGCCTGGCCGGGCATGTCAAACACCATGAAACGCATCTTGCTCCAGGCCTTGTCGTCGGGCGTCTGCTGGCGCACTGTCGACACTGCTTGCTGGAAGCCGCCGCGTCCTGCCCACAACTCCCCATCCAGCGCCATGGCCGGCCAACCCGCGAGGAACCAGGCCGGCGCGTGGATCGTTTCGCCACCGCGTGTGAGCAGGCGGCGGCCGTCCCACAAGGCGCGCACACCGTCATATTTTTCGCTGACCCAATAGTCATCGAGCGCGATGCCCGGACGGTAGATGTTGGCCAGCATGACCGGCGCACGTTCAGCTGCCGCGCCGGCCTGCAGGGAACAGAGAAACAGAAGGAAAAAACAAAGACGACGCAAATGCGCGCCAAAGATGGATGTAACGTGCTGCATGAGGCTCCTTCAATGCGAGAAACCCCTCCCCTGTGAATGAAACCCGGCCGGTCCGATCAGACTTTTTCTTGTTCGGGCTTGTCGCTTTTGTCCGCCTTGTAGCGCGTCACCAGCAGCTGGTTGATGCGGTTGCCTTCGATGTCGACTACTTCAAACTTGTATTCGGAGAACAGCGCGAAATCGGTTTTCTTGGGGATCTTTCGCAGCATGTACATGATGAAGCCGGCCAGCGTTTCGTATCCCATCGGATTCGGATAATCGTCGATGTCGAGCGCGTTCATGACTTCGGCCAGCGGCGTAAGGCCGTCCATGAGCCAGGAATTCTCGTCGCGCTTGACGATCTGCTGTTCTTCCGAGGACAGGTTCAGCAGATTGCCCATCAGCACGCTGGTGACGTCGGTGATGCTGATGATGCCGACCACCAGTGCGTATTCGTTGACCACGATTGCGAGGTCTTCATCGACCGCCTTCATGCGCTCCAGTACTTCCCACAGGTTGAGGCTGTCGGGGATCGACAGCGGCACGTGGATCAGCCCCTTGTCCTGCAACGAAAACTGCTCGCCCTTGAGCAGGCGCTTGAGCACGTCCTTGCTGTCGATGTAGCCGAGCACGTCGTCGATGTTGTTTTCACAGACCAGGAAACGCGAATGCGGATGGTCGATGATTTTCTGGCGCAGCATTTCCTCGGTGTCGGTGATCAGGAAGTAGACGATGCTCTCGCGCTGGGTCATGGCCGAGGGCACGTAGCGGCTTTCGAGCTCGAACACGTTTTCGATCAGGTGATGTTCCTGGCGCAGCAGCGCGCCGGCTTGTGCGCCGGCGTCGACGATGGCGTGGATTTCATTGGGCGTGATCACGTCATGGCGCACCTGCGGCAGGCCGAACAGGGTGAAGAACATTTTCGACAAGCCGTTGAAGAACCAGATCAGCGGCTTGAACAAACGCTCCAGCATCAGCATCGGGGTGACCAGCACAATCGCCGCGCGCTCCGGCGCCAGCATTGCCAGGCGCTTGGGCATCAGGTCGGCGAACAGGATGAAGAACGAGGTGACCAGCAGGAAGGAAATCGAGAAGCTGACGGTTTCCAGCATCGGTCCCTGGTAGAAGTTGCCGACCAGGCCGGCCATATGCGGCGTCAGTGCCGGCTCGCCGATCACGCCGCCGAGGATGGCGACCGCATTCAGGCCGATTTGCACTACCGTGAAAAAATTGCCCGGCTGTGCCTGCAAAGCCAGTACCCGCAAAGCGTTGGCGTCGCCTTCCTTGGCCAGCATTTCGAGCCGGATCTTGCGCGACGCCGCCAGGGAAATTTCGGCGCAGGACAAGAATGCGCTGATGACCACGAGCAAGAGGATCAATAAAAAACTGGCGAAAAAACTCATTTTTCCATCTCTTGAAGTCGCTATGCGCCCATTCTCGCCTGCCGCGGGCGAAAAGTACACCCGCGCAACATCCGGCTGCGTGTGCCTCGACCTCAATAGACGTCACGGCGATAGCGGCCGTGCGCGGCCATGGCCTCCAGTGTTTCTTCTCCGAATGTGTCGAGCAGGACCTGCGCCACGCCCGCTGCCATGCCTTCCAGGCTGCCGCAGACATAGATCGCTGCACCGTCGTCAACCCAGCGCAGCAGCTCGTCCCGGGACTCGCGCAGCTTGTCCTGTACATAGATGCGTTCGGCCTGGTCGCGTGAGAACGCCAGGTCGAGTCGCTGCAGTTTGCCTTGCGCCAGCCAGCGTTCGACTTCTTCGCGATGGAAGAAATCCCGCTGCGCCGATCGCTCGCCGAACAACAGCCAGTTGCGATGCCGGCCGGCGGCGATGCGCGCCCTCATGTGCGCGCGCAAACCGGCCAGGCCGGTGCCGTTGCCGATCAGGATCAGCGGCACGTCGGACGCAGGAGGATGGAAACTGCGATTTTCCCGCACGCGCAGATCGATTTCGCCGCCTTCGGCCAGATGCGCCGTCAACCAGCCGGAACCAAGGCCGAGGCTACCATCGGTTAGCACGGTCTGGCGCACCAGCAATTCCAGTTGGCCGTCCTGCGGCAGCGAGGCAATGGAATATTCCCGATGCGGCAAGGGACGCAATTGCCCGACCAGTGTTTGCGGCGTCAGTGCGCCCAATGCCGTCAAGGCTTGCAGGTCGTCGGGCAGCAAACGGCGCGACAGCAATTCGTTCAGGGAAGTCTGGCGCGTCTCGTCGCGTACGGCCTGAAGTCCGTCCATCTGCAATGCATCGAGCAGCGCAGCGACTTTCCCAGGCGCATTGCGCGGGCCGATCTCGGCGATATCGCCGGCTTGCCACGACATGCCTTGCCCGGCGTCCGCAGGTCTCAGAGCAAGATGGAAAGCCGGCGCACCAAGGCTGCCCGGATTGAGCAGGCGACGCTGGGTCAGCAACCAGCGTTCATACACCGGTGCGCTCCAGTCGGCCATCCCGGTATGGCCGCTCAATACACCGAGGTGATGCTGCCAGTGGCGCAAGGCGCCGTTGTCGCCGGCGTCGACTTCGATCGTATCGAACAAACTTTGTGCGCCATGGCCATGCAGCCAGACATCAAGCGCATGGCCGAACGCGCAGTAGCGGCCATAGCTGCGGTCGCCCAGCGCCAGCACGCCGTAGCGCAAACGTTCGAAGCGTCCCGGCCGTCCCATTACCTTGCGCGCAAAACCGGCGGCGCTATCGGGCGCATCGCCCTCACCCGTAGTGCTGACCACGAACAGAATGCGCTGCGTCGACTGCAACTGCGCCAGATCCAGCCGGCCCAGTTCGCACAGGCGCACCGCCACGCCCGCGGCCTGCAGCGACTGTGCAGTCTGCAGCGCCAGCTGTTCCGCAAATCCGGTCTGACTGGCAAACGCCACCACGGTGGTGTCCTCGTCCGCAGCTGCACCATCGGCATCCCAGCGTGCAAGGGCTTGCTGCTTGCGGCGATGCCCGGCGAAGACGACAAAACAGAATACGCAGTAAAACAGCAGCACCAGCGCCGCGGCAAACACGCGTCCGGCCCCGCCTTCAAGCAACTGCATTTGCGCCGCCGCAACCGTCGCGCCGACCGCGCAAGCCAGGCCGAGCAAACCCGGCCGCGGAAAAAAATCGGCGATCGCGCGCTGACTCATGACAGCATCGCCTGCATCGCCGGCGTCATGCTTTCGCGGAAACCGGCGCCGTCGCGGCGCACGAACAGCGCCGCCAGGCCGACCTCCAGCGCAAGCGCCAGGCCGTCTTCATCACCGAGCACCATGAGCGCGGTGGCCCAGGCGTCGGCGGTCATGCAATCGGCGTGCAGCACCGTCACCGAAGCCAGTGCGTGTGCAATCGGCTGGGCCGTGCGCGGATCGATGGTGTGGGAATAGCGCGTACCTGCATGTTCAAAATAACGCCGGTAGTCGCCCGAGGTCGCCAACGCCAGGTCGTGCAAGGCAACGACGCTCTGCATTCCAGGCTCGCTGCCGGTCGGCGCAGGCGGCTGCTCCAGGCCGACCCACCACGGCTGGCCGTCGGCCTTGACGCCGTGGCCGCGCAACTCGCCGCCGACTTCAACCAGGTGACTGGATACGCCGATGCCGCGCAAATGCTCGGCTACCAGATCGACCGCGTAGCCTTTGGCAATCGAAGAAAAATCCAGGTACAAGCCGCCCGGCTGCAGCAAGGCATTGCACGCCCGGTCAATGCGCACACGCTGCCAGCCGCAACGTGCCTGCGCCTGCGCCAGCGCAGCCGCATCGGGCGCTTCCGACCGGACGGGATCCGGACCGAATCCCCACAAGTTGACCAGCGGCCCGATGCTGGGATCGTAGGCGCCGCCGCTGCGTTCGGCCACATCGAGTGCGCAATCCAGCACACGCAGGAAATGCACCGGCGGCACCGGCAATGCTTGCCAGCTGCCGGCTTCGGACTGGTTGTACCGGCTCAGGTCCGAGCTCGCGCTCCAGGTACTCATCTGCGCAATCACCAGATCAAGCTGTTGCTGAATACCGTCGCGGATCATCTCCAGGGCAAGGTGCGGAGGACGGATCAGCTTGACCGACCAGGACGTGCCCATGGTCTGTCCACCGAGGCTCTCGGTCGGCGCATCGGCGGGAACCGGATCGGGCTGAGACAGGCTTAACGGGATAAAGACGCGGTTCATGAAGAATGAAAAATTCGGTTCCAGAAAGAGAAAGCCGCCTCAGCTATGCAACCACGCTGCGACGGCCGGTAAAACAGCGTTCGCCGCCGGTACGGCGAACGCTCGCGTGCAACTCAGGGCGCCAGCACTTCCAACGTCGCGGTGTAATTGGCGCGGCGATCCGTGGCCGGTTTGAGGTTGGGCTTGTTGTCCTTGACCGTGGCTTCCAGCCAATACATGCCGGCCGTCGCCCAGGTCACGCTGAATTTGCCGTCGGCGTCGGTGGTCAGCGTCAGCTCATTCAACTTGTCGCGATAGCGCGTGCCGCCCGGCACCACCGTCACCTTGAGGTTGGCCGCCGGCCTGCCGTCGAGCATCATGCGGAAGCTGGCAGCCTCGCCGGCGATCAGGTCGGTCGGATGCGTGATCGCCTGCAACTCCAGTCCCGTGCCGCTGAGTTCCAGCACTTTTTTGGATGGCTTGCCGGCGGTGACGAAGGTTTCAATGCGGCCTTGCATTTGTGTCACTTGCAGTTCCTTGGCGTCAGCCGGAACGTCCTTGGCCAGCGTCTCGACGGTGCCGCGCCAGCGTTTGGTCTGGCCGGCGGTGTCCTTGTAGGTACCGAACAATCCATTGCTCAACACGGCGATTTTGTAAGTGCCGCTTTGCGTCAGGTGGACGTCGAAGCTGGTGCGCAGTTTGCCGGTGCTGGCATTCTCCGGTTTGACGAACGTGCCGTCGGGCGCGGTCACTTGCAGGCCGTCGAGTTTCAGCGCAAAGCTTTCAAAGAAAAACAGATCGTTGGACACCGCGGCGTCGACGCTGACCCAGGGATCGCTACCCGACAGGACCGTCGACGACGGCAGCAGCCAGGTGCGGTGCGCGTTGGCGGACAACGGCAAACCAACTGCCAAAGTCATGGCTACGGCAGCAATCTTGAATGAGAGTTTCATGTCGTCCCTGGTCTTATGGTTTGTAATCGAGCGTGATTGCGCCGAGTTCGGATTCGCCTTTGCCCTTGGCGGTTTGCGCGGATTTCGGCGGCCATTGGAGCGGCACCTTGACCACTTCGCGGCCGCCGACTTCACGTGCCGCTTCGACCATCAGGATGTAGTCGCCGGCGGGCAGTTGGGCCAGCGGCCCCTTGTCGCCGCTCAAGGTCAGTTGCTGGTCGCCGGCAGGACGCGTGGCGCCGCTGACGCCATCGACCGGCATGTGGACTTCGCGGCCGGTGCGACGCCACCACTGGCGAAGGTCCTTGAGCCACTTCTCGCCTTCCTTGTCCTTTTTCTTGACGTCGTACCACACGGCCAGCGTCGCCGCGACGCTCTGGTCGGGACGCTCCAGCCAGACCGCGACGTAGGGACGGTGATACTCGGCCACATTCAGTCGCGGGATTTCGACTTTGACATTCAGGTCGGCCGCAACCGCCGGCGACCACACCAAGCCCGTCAGGGCAGCCGACAATGCCGTCGGCAAGAGACCAGGAAGCAGCACGCGCATATGACTCAACCTCATTCGTGGATAAAAATTGTTGAAAAAATCAGTGGATGAAAATGATCGCCAGCACCAGCGGCACTACCAGCCCCAAGCCGACCAGCGGCCAGGTGACCGGGCGATTGCCGGCATGCAGTTGCAGCAGGAACAAGCCCGTGATGCAAAACACCAGGCAGGCGACAGCGAAGATGTCGATGAACCAGCTCCAGGCCGCGCCGGTGTTGCGGCCCTTGTGCAAATCGTTGAAGTACGACACCCAGCCGCGATCGGTCTTCTCGTATTCGACCTTGCCGTTGCCGAGATCCACACGCAGCCACGCATCGCCGCCCGGACGCGGCAGCGAGACGTACAGTTCCTCGGGTGACCATTCGCCCGGTTGCGGGCCGACGTCAATGCCGAACTGCTTGTCCAGCCAGCGTGCCAGCGGCGCCGGCACGACGTCCTTGTCCTTGTGCTCCTGTGCGCCCAGTTGCGCCAGCAAATCGCGCGGCAGCTGTGCCTGCTTGCCGGAAACCTGCGGGTGCGCCTCGATCTGCGCCGAATGGTTCAGCGTGATGCCGGTGGCGGCGAACAGCAACATGGCAATGAGACAAATCGCCGAACTGATCCAGTGCCATTGATGCAGGTGCCTGAGCCAGAACGAGCGGCGCTTCTGGTCAGGCAATTTCCCGGCAACGGTGGCTTGCTTCATGATGTGTCGCTGGCGGCCGGAACCGCCTAAATAGTAATAATTCTCAATTATAACTGTGACTATGGAGAAAAATACAGTGTCGGATCAAGGATTTACTTTGCGATACATGCGGCTGTATGCAGATACAAAACAGCCATCCAATGAAAAACGCCGCAGGACCGCTGCGGCGTTTTCAAGGCAAAGCTATCCTGCGCAGGCTCAGCGCAACAGATCGTACGGCCCGCCACGCTGCAAGGCCCGCTGGTAAGCCGGCCGCGCGTGAATCGCTTCCAGGTATTTGAGCAGGTTCGGGTATTGCGCATCCAGTCCGCCGCGCGAACGCGCGCCTTCCACCGGGAAACTCATCTGGATGTCCGCCGCCGAAAAGCTGTCGCCGGCAAACCAGCCGCCGCGGGCCAGCTCTCCTTCCAGATAATGCAAATGTCGCTTGAGTTGCGGATCAACCATGCGAGCCAGCATGCCGCCGCAGATCAGGTGCGCCACCGGCCGGATCAGCGCCGGCACCGATTTCGGCAAGCGGCTGAAGATCAGCTTGAGCAGCAGCAAGGGCATCGCCGAGCCTTCGGCATAGTGCAGCCAGTAGCGATAGCGCAGGCGATCCGGGGTGCCGGCCGCAGGGATGAACCGGCCGTTGCCGTAGCGCTCGACCAGGTATTCAACGATGGCGCCGGACTCGGCGATGGTCAGGTCGCCATCGGTGATTACCGGCGACTTGCCCAGCGGATGCACCTGCATCAGCTCCCTGGGCGCCAGCATGGTCTTGGGATCGCGCTGGTAAAACTTGATGTCGTACTCCAGTCCCAGCTCTTCCAGCAGCCAGAGTACGCGCTGCGAGCGGGAGTTATTCAAATGGTGGACAGTGATCATGTGCTGCGCCTTTCTGTAGAATGCGTCCCAAGAAGCATAACAGCACAATATAAAAAAGCATGCCGCGCACACCCACGACGCCCCAGCTCCCGCTCTACAAGAAATTCGCCGATGAACTGGCGGCGTCGATCCGCGCCGGCGTCTTGCAACCAGGCGAGCGAGTGACCTCGGTGCGGGCAGCCAGCCAACAACACAACCTCAGCGTCACCACCGTGGTGCGCGCCTACGAACTGCTGGAAAGCCGCGGCATCATTGAAAGCCATCCGCAATCCGGCTACTTCGTGCGCAAGACCGCGACGCCGGCCAGCGTGCCGGCCGCCATGACTCTGCTGCCGCCTTCGCATCCCGCCACCCAGCAGCCGCATGAAGTGGACGTCAGCCGGCTGGTGCTGGCCACGCTCAGGACCATCCAGCAGGACGGCACCATTCCGCTCGGCTCACCCTATCCGAATCCGGCGCTGTTCCCGTCGCAGCGCATCGGCCAGTACGCCAGCCGCATCACGCGCAACAGCGACAGCTTCAGCGTCTTCACCGACCTGCCGCCGGGCCATCCCGACCTGTTGCGCCAGATCGCGCGGCGCTATCTGGAAACCGGCCTGGCGGTCGATCCGGAAGACATCATCATCACCGTCGGCGCCACCGAAGCCATCAACCTCTGCCTGCAGGCCGTGGCGCAACCGGGCGACACCATCGCGGTGGAAACCCCGACTTTCTACGCGATGCTGCACGCGATCGAACGCATGGGCATGCGCGCCGTCGAGATCCCGACCGATCCGCTGACCGGCATCGACCTCGACGCCCTCGAAGAATTGCTCAAGACGCAAAAGATCTCGGCCTGCATGGTGATGCCGAATTTCCAGAATCCGCTCGGCTCGATGATGCCGGACGCGCACAAGAAGCGCCTGGTCAAGCTCGCGCATCAGCACAACATGCCGCTGATCGAGGACGCGGTCTACAGCGAACTGTTCTACGGCGCCGCGCATCCGACTTCGCTCAAGACCTACGATCGCGACGGCCTGGTGCTGCATTGCTCGTCGTTCTCCAAGAGCCTGAGCTCGGCTTACCGGGTCGGCTGGGCGATCCCGGGGCGCTACCGCAACCAGGTCGAGAAACTCAAGTTCCTCAACACGCTGGCCACGCCCACCATTCCGCAACGCGCGATCGCCGAATACCTGACCCAGGGCGGCTATGAACGTCACTTGCGCCGGGTGCGCCGCGGCCTGTTGCAGCAGCGCGACCTGATGCGGCATTTCGTGTTGCGTTTCTTTCCGGAGGGGACGCGCGTGTCGGAACCGGCCGGCGGCTACATCCTGTGGATAGAGCTACCGCCGCGCGTGGAGGCAATGGAGTTGTACCGGCGCTGCCTGGTGCTGGGCATCACGATCGCACCGGGACGCATCTTTGCCGCGACCAATCGGTACAGCAATTTCATCCGGCTCAACTACAGTTACACGTGGTCGGCCGAGATTGAAAAGGCGTTGAAGACGATCGGCAAGATCGTCGCGGAATTAAGTTAGGGTCGAACGCCTAACCGTGCAGTTGGATGCCGGCCGCCGTCAGGATGGCGTTGCCGGTGCCGTCGTCATTGACCACCACGGTCGCAATCCCCGCCTCTTCCAGCGCCGTCAAAAATCTTCTCAACGTGCTCATGCGCAGTTCAGTGCGCTTGGACAGGCGCGCCAGCGACAACGGCGCGCCGCTGCGCTGATGCTCCTGGTACAACTCATCCAGGATGCGCACCAGCTCCGGCGGCAACTGTTCTTCCAATGGCTCTTGCGCGGCGTCCATGATCTTGTTCAAGCAGCTTTCGCATGCTGCACGGCGGCGCGATGCAGCAGCACCGGGATCGACTTCGACGTCGGCGTGCGCGCCTTGTCGGCGAAGCTTTCCAGCGGCACCAGCGGATTGGTTTCCGGATAGTAGCTGCCCAGGCAACCGCGCGGGATGTCGTATTCGACCAGCAGGAAACCGTCGGCGCGACGCTCGATGCCGTCGTCCCAGACGCTGACCACGTCGACCCACTCGCCGTCCTTCAGACCCAGCACGTCCAGATCCTGCTTGTTGATGAAGATCACGCGGCGCTGGCCGAACACGCCGCGATAGCGGTCGTCCATGCCGTAGATGGTGGTGTTGTACTGGTCGTGCGAACGTGTGGTCATCAGCGTCATCAGCTTGTCGCCGTGGATCTTGCGCGCGCGATGAATCGGCGTATCCAGCGGGATCGCATGCACCACGAAATTGGCCTTGCCGGTATCGGTTTTCCAGACGCGCTCACGCGACGCGACGCCGAGATGGAAGCCGCCCGGATTGGTGATGCGCTGGTTGTAATCCTTGAAGGAATCGTAGACTTTTTCGATGGCGTCGCGGATGCGCGAATAGTCTTCTGCGTACCACAGCCAGTCGATCTTCTTGCCGTTGTTGCGATGCTTCATGGTGGCTTCGGCGATGTTGGCGACGATCGCGGTTTCCGACATGCACAGTTCCGAGGCCGGCTTGTTGATGCCGTAGGAGACATGCACCATGCTCATCGAATCTTCGACAGTCACACCTTGCGCGCCGCCGACCTGCTTGTCGATCTCGGTGCGGCCCAGCGTCGGCAGGATCAGCGCATCCTTGCCATGCACCAGATGGCTGCGGTTGAGCTTGGTGGTGATGTGCACGGTCAGGTTGCACGAACGCATCGCATCAAACGTGCGCGGCGTGTCCGGCGTGGCCATGGCGAAGTTGCCGCCGAGGCCGATGAAGACCTTGGTGCGGCCTGCCAGCATCGCCATCACCGAACCGACGGTGTCGTTGCCGTGATGGCGCGGCGCCTTGAATTCGAACACTTGTTCCAGGCGATCGAGGAAGGCATCGGTCGGCTTTTCGTCGATGCCGACGGTGCGGTCGCCCTGCACGTTGGAGTGGCCGCGCACCGGGCACAGGCCGGCGCCTGGGCGACCGATGTTCCCGCGCAGCATCATCATGTTGGACAACAGCTGGATGGTGCCGACGGCGTGCTTGTGCTGGGTCAGGCCCATGCCCCAGGTGGCGATCACGGCCTTGCCGCGTACGTAGACCTGGGTCAGTTTTTCGATGTCGTCGCGCGAGACGCCGGACTCGCCGATGATGTCTTCCCAGTTCTGGGCGCGCGCATCGGCGGCGAATTCTTCAAAGCCCGAGGTATGCTCGGCGATGAACTGCACGTCCAGCACGCGCTCGGCGCCTGCCGCCAGGGCCTCGTCGTCGAGTTCGATGGTTCGCTTGATGACGCCCTTGATCAGCGCCAGGTCGCCGCCCAGCGTCGGATGGATGAACATCGAGCTGATCTGGGTGCTGCCCATGGTCAGCATTTCCATCTTGCTTTGCGGATCGGCGAAACGCTCCAGGCCGCGCTCCTTGAGCGGGTTGATGGCCACGATGGTGGCGCCGCGCTTGGACGCATGGCGCAACTCGCCCATCATGCGCGGGTGATTGGTGGCGGGATTCTGGCCGAACAGGAACAAGGTGTCGCACAGGTCGAAGTCGTCCAGCAGCACCGTCCCCTTGCCGACGCCGACGGTGCCAGGCAGGCCGACGCTGGTCGGCTCATGGCACATGTTGGAGCAATCGGGAAAATTGTTGGTGCCGTATTGACGAACGAACAATTGAAACAGGAAAGCGGCCTCGTTGCTGGCGCGACCGGACACGTAAAAGTCGGCCATGTCGGGGTCCGGCAGCGCATTGAGATGTCTGGCGATCAGCTCGTAAGCCTGGGGCCAGGCGATCGGCACGTACTTGTCGCTGACGGCGTCGTAGACCATCGGCGCGGTCAGGCGTCCATGATCCTCAAGTTGGTAGTCCGACTGCTGCATCAGCTCGGCGACAGTGTGGCGCGCAAAGAACTCGTTGGTGACGCGCTTCTTGGTGGCTTCGGCCGCCACCGCCTTGACGCCGTTTTCGCAGAATTCGAAGGTGGAAGTGTGCTCACGGTCGGGCCAGGCGCAGCCGGGGCAATCGAAACCGTCCGGCTGGTTTTGCGACAACAAGGTACGCAGGCCCTTGCCGTCGGCGACGTGCTCCTTGACCAGGTTGAGCGCGACGTATTTCAGCGCACCCCACCCGCCTGCAGGATTGTTGTAGGTTTCGATCTTTGCTTTGCCAGCCTTGGCCATTTGTGCTCCACCAATACAATTTCAGATAATGGGAAGTTTACGGCAAAGGGATCAAAGCGGCGTACACAGTACGCCCCGATTAAAAAGAGTACAGCGAGGAGTACAGCGAAGCGGACGGCGACGACGACGCCGTCGGGAGGTCGGGAGACTTATAAAAATATTGCGCTGGAAAATTGCCTCATTTTCCTTGCCGCCCTCACTCCTCCAGCGGCAAGGCCAGCGTCTCCTTGATTTCTTCCATCACCACATAGCTCTTGGACTGCGCCGCGCCCGGCAGCTGCAGCAGGATGTCGCCGAGCAGTTTGCGGTATTCCGCCATGCCGCGGATGCGCGCCTTGATCAGGTAATCGAAGTCGCCCGAGACCAGATGGCATTCCTGCACCTCCGGGATGCGCAGCACCTCGCGGCGGAACTGCTCGAACATGTTGCCCGACTTGTGGTTGAGCGTGATCTCGACGAACACCAGCAAGGTCGCGCCCAGCGTGGCCGGATCGATGCGCGCGTAATAGCCGCTGATGACGCCGTCGCGCTCCATGCGCTTGACGCGCTCGATGCAAGGCGTGATCGACAGCCCGACCTGCTCTCCCAGCTCTTTCATCGAGATGCGGCCGTCCTTTTGCAAGACCGCCAGGATGCGACGGTCGAGCTTATCCAGGGTGCGTACCGAAAGTTGCTGAGTTCTCATTATTTATTCTCGTTTTTAGCCATTAATACCATAACAAAGACTGGCTCATTACCAATATTATGGTTTTATATTCTACATACTCATCATCATTTCGGGGAATCCATCATGCGCGTCGTCATTCTGGGCAGCGGGGTCATCGGCGTCACCAGCGCCTACTATCTTGCCAGGGCCGGCCATCAGGTTACGGTGCTCGACCGTCAACCCGGACCGGCACTCGAAACCAGCTTCGCCAACGCCGGCCAGATCTCGCCCGGCTACGCCTCGCCGTGGGCCGCGCCCGGCATTCCGCTGAAAGCCCTGAAATGGATGTTTGAAGAACACGCGCCGCTGGCAATCCGCCCTGACGGCACGCTGCAGCAATTGCGCTGGATGTGGCAGATGCTGCGCAATTGCAGCGCCGACCGCTACGCCGTCAACAAGGAACGCATGGTGCGCCTGGCCGAATACAGCCGCGATTGCTTCCGCGAATTGCGCGCCGCCACCGGCATCGACTACGAAGGCCGTCAGCAAGGCACGCTGCAGCTGTTTCGCACGCAGGAGCAGTTCGACGGCGCCGCCAAGGACATCGCCGTGCTGCGCCAGAGCGGCGTGCCCTTCGAACTGCTCAGCCGCGAACAACTGGCCGGCGCCGAACCTGCGCTGGCCAAGGTAAGCCACAAGCTGACCGGCGGCCTGCGCCTGCCCAATGATGAAACCGGCGACTGCCAACTGTTCACCACCAAGCTGGCGAAGATGGCCGAAGAACTCGGCGTGCAGTTCCGCTACGGCGTCGACATCCAGGCGCTGGCAGTGGCCGGCGACGACATCGACGGCGTCGTGTGCGGCAAGGAGCTGGTGCGCGGCGATGCTTACGTGGTGGCGCTGGGTTCGTACTCCGCCAACTTCCTGCGTCGCATCGTCGACATTCCGGTGTATCCGCTGAAGGGCTATTCGATCACCGTGCCGGTGGTCGACTCCCGCGCCGCGCCGGTCTCGACCATCCTCGACGAAACCTACAAGATCGCCGTCACCCGCTTCGACAACCGCATCCGCGTGGGCGGCATGGCGGAAGTGGTCGGTTTCAACAAGGAGCTCAACCCGAAGCGCCGCGCCACGCTGGAGCTGGTCGTCAACGATCTGTTCCCGGGCGCCGGCAATACTGCGCAGGCCAGCTTCTGGACCGGGCTGCGGCCGATGACGCCGGACGGTACTCCAATCGTCGGCACCACGCCATTGAACAACCTGTTCCTCAACACCGGCCACGGTACGCTCGGCTGGACCATGTCGTGCGGCTCGGGCCAATTGCTGGCCGATCTGATCTCAGGCAAGCGCCCGGCGATTGCTGCGGATGATTTGTCGATGGCGCGCTATCTTGGGCAGCGGCAATTTTCCTCGGCGGTCACTGCATGACGCCGGCATAAGCTGGCATAACCTCGCGTAGGGCACGCCAACTCTTCACGCGACTTTCCATTACGCAGGACTTGAAGTCAACCTACCAGGCCGAAGCATTGCTGCTTCGGCCTTTTTGTTGCACCGCTTTCCGCGCGTGTAGGAAAAGCCTCACAACCGTTATCTGGTCGCGCCTACATTGCCATCCCCGCAATAGGTCGATAATCGACGCAGCCCCGGAATTCCTCGGTCCGCAAACGCAAGTCCTCTTGAAGAAAGACCTACGTATGCACGCCCAACTTCATCGCCACGCTGACTGCGGCCCCACCGTCCCGGAGTCCACCCCGACCGCCAAACAAATCGCCCGCGAAGGCGGCCTGCGCTACGTCAATGACGACACGCCCGGCATTCTGCGCAGCCGCAGCGACGGCAGCGATGGTGAATTCATCTATACCGATGCGCACGGCAAAACCATCCACGACGAAGCGACTCTGGCGCGCATCAAGGCCATGGCGATTCCGCCGGCATGGGAAGAAGTATGGATCTGCCCGTGGGCCAACGGCCATATCCAGGCCACTGGCCGCGACTCCCGGCAACGCAAGCAATATCGCTATCACGCGCGCTGGCGCATTGTGCGCGACGAGGTGAAATACCAGCGCATGATCGCCTTCGCGCAAGCGCTGCCACAGATCCGAAAATGCCTGGAACACGATCTGAAGAAGCACGGCCTGAACAAGCAGAAAGTGCTGGCCACGGTGGTGTACCTGCTGCAGGCCACGCTCATGCGCGTCGGCAACGATGAGTACGCGCGCAACAACCAATCCTTCGGCATCACCACGCTGCGCAATCGCCACGTCAAGGTCGATGGCGCCGACATCAAATTCCATTTCCGCGGCAAGAGCGGCGTCCAGCATTCGATCAAGCTGCACGACCCCTACATGGTGCGCATCGTCAGGAAGCTGCTCGACCTGCCCGGCCAGGACCTGTTCCAGTATCTCGACGAAGACGGCAAGACGCACACCATCGGCTCGGGCGACGTCAACGACTACCTGCACGAGATTACCGGCGAGGATTACACCGCCAAGGATTTCCGAACCTGGGCCGGCACGGTGCTGGCCGCGCTGGCGCTGGATGAATGCCGGCAATTCGATTCACAGGCGCAGGCCAAGAAAAACATCGTACAGGCGATCGAACACGTCGCCAAGAAACTCGGCAACACGCCCACCATCTGTCGCAAGTGTTATGTCCATCCGGACGTGATTTCATCGTATCTGGACGGCATGACGGCAGGCCGGCTCAAGGAGCAGGTGCGCGACAACCTGAAGCAGGAAATGCATGCACTGACTCCGGAAGAAGCGGCCGTGCTGGCGCTGCTGCAGCAGCGTTTGCAGCAGGAGCAAAAGGACGTGAAGACGGGGACAAAGAAAAAGAAAGCGGAATAGGAAAGCGGAAATAACCAGGAATGTGTCCGGCATTCATGGGAAGCCGGACACCTGGAAGAAGAGCTACGCCGTGGCCGGCGCCCTCTCCAGCTTGGGCAGGAACGCCGCCAGCAAACCGATCAGCGGCAGGAACGCGCAGACCTGGTAGACGAAGAAGATGTCCGTCACGTCAGCCAGCTTGCCCAGCAACGCGGCGCCGATGCCGCCCATGCCGAACGCGAAACCGAAGAACAATCCCGAGACGGTGCCGACCTTGCCCGGCATCAGTTCCTGCGCGAACACCAGGATCGCCGAGAATGCCGATGCCAGGATCATGCCGATGATCACTGTCAGCACGCCGGTCCAGAACAGGTTGGCATAAGGCAGCATCAGGGTGAACGGCGCTACACCCAGGATCGACGTCCAGATCACCGCCTTGCGACCGACGCGGTCGCCGATCGGGCCGCCGGCCACGGTGCCGATGGCGACCGCGAACAGGAACACGAACAAATGGATCTGTGCATCCTGCACCGACAGCTGGAACTTGCTGATCAGGTAAAACGTGAAATAGCTCGACAGGCTGGCCATGTAGAAGTACTTGGAGAAGATCAGCAGCAACAGGATGCTGACTGCCATGATGACCTTGTTGCGCGGCAGTTCGACAAAGCCGTGCGCCTTCTTTTTCTGCTTGGTCTTGCCGGCCAGTTGCTGGCGCTGGTACCAATGACCGATCTGGCGCAGCACCACGATGGCGATCAGCGCCGCGATGGTGAACCAGGCGATGCTGTGCTGGCCGCCCGGGATGATGATCCACGCCGCGAGCAAGGGGCCCATCGCGCTGCCGGCGTTGCCGCCGACCTGGAACAGCGATTGGGCCAGGCCGTGACGACCGCCCGAGGCCATGCGCGCCACGCGCGACGCTTCAGGATGGAATACCGACGAGCCGGTGCCGACCAGCGCCGCCGCCACCAGCAAGATGCCAAAATTCGGCGCTACCGACAACAGCAGCAGGCCGCACAGGGTCGAGCCCATGCCGATGGCCAGTGAATAGGGTTTCGGATGCTTGTCCGTGTACAGGCCGACCAGCGGCTGCAGCAACGAGGCCGTGACTTGGAAGGTCAGCGTGATCAGGCCGATCTGGGCGAAGCTCAGATGGAAGTTGCCCTTCAGCAGCGGATAGATCGCCAGCAGCAGCGACTGGATCATGTCGTTGAGGAAGTGCGAAAAGCTGATCGCCCCGAGTACGCGGAAGCCGGTCTTTTCGGCGGCCTGCTGTTGGTTTGCCTGCGGCATTTCCGGCGGGTTGAGCGCTGTCTCCATGATGGCCTGTCTAATAATTTTGGGGGAAACCAGGAATTTTAGACCTGTTGGCCTTGCTTGTCTTTTGCCGCCCCATTTTGGGTCGCCTGGCGCCAGACTGGGATCAGCCGGCCTTGCGAAACGTGAGGTTATAGCGGCAATCGCCGGTCAGCGCATGCGTGCCTTGCGCCAGCGTATCGACGCCATGGAAACGCAGTCGCGCGGGACCACCCCACACCACCACGTCGCCGCTTTCGAGACGCATGCGCAGCGGCTTGTCGGCGCGTTCGGCGCCGCCGAACAGGAAGCTTGCCGGCAAACCCAGCGACACCGAAACGATGGGTTGCGCCATGTCGCTTTCGTTCTTGTCCTGATGCAGCGACATGCGCGCGCCGGGCGCGTAACGATTGATCAGGCAGGCATCCGGCAGGAAGTTGTCGAACCCTGCGGCGGCCGCAGCGCGCACCGCCAGCGCAAGGAAGATTTCCGGCATCGCCGGCCACGGCTGCTGCGACAGCGGATCTTCGCGCTGGTAGCGATAACCGCGCCGGTCCGTCACCCAGCCCAGCTCGCCGCAATTGCTCATCGCGACCGACATGGTGTAACCGCCCGGCGTCTGCATCCGGCGGAACGGCGCCTGCGCCGTCACCTGTTGAATCGCCTGCATCAACGCCACTGCATCGTCATCGGCATAGGCGCGCAGCCAGGTCGCGCCGTCGGCGATGGGCTCGATGGACGGTGCACGCAAGGCTGCGAACAAATCGCCGGTCATGAGCGATCCCGCGCCGGCGTCATGACTTGCCGTCGCCTTCCCGCGCAAGCAAGGCCTGCTTGCGCTCCACGCCCCAGCGATAGCCGGACAGCGAGCCGTCCATGCGCACCACGCGATGGCAGGGAATCAACACCGCGATCGCATTCGAAGCGCAGGCGCTGGCGACCGCGCGCACCGCCGTCGGGCTGCCGATGCGTCCGGCGATATCCGAATAGGTCACGCGCTGCCCCGCCGGGATGTCGCGCAAGGCTTGCCATACGCGCTGCTGGAAAGCGGTGCCGCGCACGTCCAGCGGCAGGTTGAGATCGCCCTGCGGCGACTCGATGAAGCCGATGACTTTGGCCACCAGTTTTTCAAATGTCGCATCGCCGCCGATCAGTTCGGCTTGCGGAAACTGGTCCTGCAGGTCACGCACCAATCGATCGGGATCGTCGCCCAGCGTGATCGCGCAAACGCCTTTTTCCGTGGTCGCCACCAGGATCGCGCCGAGCCAGCATTGCGCCACCGCAAAACGGATCTGGGTGCCGCTGCCGCCGGCGCGATACGCGCTCGGCGTCATGCCGAGCCGGCCGCTGGATTCCGCATAGAAATGACCGCTGGAATTGAAGCCGGCGTCGTACATGGCATTGGTGACGCTGCCGCTTTGCGCCAGTCCCGCACGCAGGCGCTGCGCCCGCTGCGCGGCGGCGTAGGCCTTGGGCGTGACGCCGGTTTTCTCTTTGAACACGCGATGAAAATGGAAGCGGCTCATGCCGGCGATCTGCGCCAGCTCATCCAGCGAAGGCAGGTCTTCGGCCTGCTCAATGGCGCGACAGACGGTGGCAATGGCTTGCGCCTGGCGTTCGCCCAGCGCCGCTTCGTTCGGCTTGCAACGCTTGCAGGCGCGGAACCCGGCTTGCTCGGCCTGCACGCCGCTGTCGTAGAAGGCGACGTTTTCGCGGCGGGCCTGGCGCGACGGACACGACGGCCGGCAATACACGCCGGTGGTGCGCACGGCGTAGTAGAACGTGCCGTCGGCGGCCTTGTCGCGCTGCGTGACGGCCAGCCAGCGCCGATCGTCGAGGTCGCCGGCAACATGGGCAACGGCCGCGGCGGAATTGGAATTGGAATTGGTCTTGCGGGTAGACATGATGAACATGATGACACCTTTTGGTTACACGGTCATCGCAGTATAGGAAGCGCTCCGCCCGCTCGCACTCCAAGCCTTGCTTTCAAATCCGGTGTTGTTTCCCGCGTGGAAATCAGGACGAAAACTTGATCCGCTGGCGGCTTTGCGCCGGTTGCGTGACGTGGTCCAGCGGCAGCACATGCGAGTGCTTGACCTGTTTCATGGTGATGTTGGACTTGACGTTGGTCACGCCCGGCAAACGCAGCAAACGCGTCATCATGAACTCGGAAAACGCCGCCAGGTCGGGGGCGACAATGCGCAGGATATAATCCGCTTCGCCGGTGATCGAAAAGCACTCCATGATTTCCGGCATGTCCTGCACCGCTTCCTCGAACTGGATGCCGCGCGTTTCACCCTGACGGTCCAGCGTGACGTTGGTGAAGGCAGTGACGCCGAGGCCGATCACGGCCGGGTCGAGCACCGCGGTATAGCGCTCGATGACATGGGCTTCCTCCAGCCGCTGCACGCGACGGCTGATCTGCGAGGTGGAGAGATGGACTTTCTGTCCGAGGGCGCTGTTGGTGATGTGTCCGTCGCGCTGCAATTCGGCCAGCAAGGCCAGATCAAACCGGTCTACCGTGATTGTGCTCATAACGCCCTCTTTTATGCATGAATTTGAATAATTTGTGCATGATACCGCGAAGAATGCGCGAATAACAATCACATTTTGCACTTCTCCTGCAATAAACTGGCTTCACACACCACCCAGCACGGAGCGAGTGCAAGGGGTTCATACCGACACTGCGCCGGCCCGCTCCGATCAACAGGAGACAGTCATGGGCCAAGCCATACCGAATACCTCTTCCAACACACGTAGCACCGACCTGTTCGACAACCCGATGGGCACCGACGGCTTCGAGTTCGTCGAATACGCTGCGCTCGACCCGCTGCCGATCGCCGCCGTGCTGGAATCGATGGGCTTTGCGGCGGTGGCCCGCCATCGCTCCAAGAACGTCACGCTGTACCGCCAGGGCCAGATCAATTTCATCATCAACGCAGAACCGGACAGCAAGGCAGTCGAATTCGCCAAGGTGCATGGCGCCTCGGTCAACGCGATGGCCTTCCGTGTCAAGGACGCCGCCGCCGTCTACAAGCGCGCGCTGGAAATGGGCGCCGAAGGCGTGCCCGCCAAGCTTGGTCCGATGGAGCTGAACATCCCTGCCATCAAGGGCATCGGCGGTTCGCTGCTGTACCTGGTGGATCGCTACGGCGAGCGCGGCTCGATTTACGACATCGACTTCGAATTCTTTCCCAACGTCGAGCGCAATCCGGTCGGCGTCGGCCTGACCTATATCGATCACCTGACCCACAACGTGGTGCGCGGCGCGATGGATACCTGGTCGTCGTTCTACGAGCGCCTGTTCAACTTCCGCGAAATCAAGTATTTCGACATTGAAGGCAAGCTGACCGGCCTCAAGTCCCGCGCGATGACCAGCCCCTGCGGCAAGATCCGCATCCCGATCAACGAGAGCGCCGACGACAAGTCGCAGATCGAGGAATTCATCAAGCAGTACAACGGCGAAGGCATCCAGCACATCGCACTGGGCACCGACGACATCTACCAGACCGTGCGCACGCTGTACCAGCGCAAGGTGCCGCTGCAAGACACCATCGCCACCTATTACGACCTGGTCGAGCGCCGCATTCCCGGCCACAAGGAAGATCTGGCCGCGCTGCGCGAGTTGAAGATTTTGATCGACGGCGCACCGACCGAAGGCCAGGGCCTGCTGCTGCAGATTTTCACGCAGACGCTGATCGGACCGATCTTCTTCGAGATCATCCAGCGCAAGGGCAATGACGGATTCGGCGAAGGTAATTTCAAGGCGCTGTTCGAGTCAATCGAACTGGACCAGATTCGCCGCGGCGTGATTTAAGCAATTGCCAGGAAATCTTCGGAAAAGAAAAGGCGCGCCGCTGGCCCCCTGATCAATCTTTCTTGCCCGCCACCAGCGCCGCCATCGCGGCAGCATTGGGCTGCGCGCCGCTGAGCAAGCCGTCGACGACACCGGTGCGATTCTGCGCCGGCTGGTTCTGGCTGACCTTCCATTTGCCGACCAATGTGGTGATCGTGATTTCAATCCCGACGATGGCGCCGATCATCTTGTCGATGTAATCCGGCGGCGCATCGCCGACCGACCAGGGTTGCGCCATGGCGGCTTCATGATGCGTCGTCAGCCTGGTCACGAGGCTGCGCAGCCATTCAGCGTCGTCGATGACGCGCATGGGTCCGCCGGCATGCACGACGGCGTAATTCCAGGTCGGCACGGCCTTGCCGTTTTCCTTCTTGGTGGGATACCAGGATGGCGAAATGTAGGCGTCCGCGCCCTGGAAGACGGCCAGCGCGTCCGTCGTCGCCACGAAATCTTTCCAGACCGGATTGGCGCGGGCGACATGTCCGCGCAGGACGCCATGCTCGCCTTCACCGGCGCTCAGGATCAGCGGGATATGATTGACGTCCAGTCCGGCCGAGGTCTGCGTGACCAGCGTGGACAAGGGATGGTCCTGCATCAGGCGATGCAGGACGTTGAGGTCGGATTCGGCGAAATGGCTGGGTAGGTACACGTGTTTTCCCTTGCTGTAGGCGGCTTGATGCAGGCTTCGTTCAAGCGATCCACTGTAACCGACCTTGCCGGTTTTTCACAGGAGGCAAAACACTCGACAATGCCGGCTGCACGTTGTGAAAAACTCGACAACGCGCGGCCGGCAATGTGATTCAGGCGTGTCCCAGATACGCCTTGCGCACGGCGTCATTGGCCAGCAGATTGGCGCCGGTGTCGGCCAGCACGACGTGGCCGTTTTCCAGCACGTAGCCGCGATCGGCCACGCCCAGCGCCTTGTTGGCGTTTTGCTCGACCAGGAACACGGTGACGCCCTGGTCGCGGATGGTGCGGATGATTTCAAAGATCTGCGCGATCACCAGTGGCGCCAGGCCCAGCGTCGGCTCATCCAGCAAGAGCAGGCGCGGCTTGCTCATCAGCGCGCGGCCGATGGCCAACATCTGCTGCTCGCCGCCCGACATGGTGCCGGCGCGCTGGCCAGCCCGTTCTTTCAGGCGCGGAAACAGTCCGAACACATGCTGCACGCCCTCTTCGATCTGGTCGTTGGTGGCGAAGAACGCGCCCATCTTGAGGTTTTCCAGCACCGTCAGACTCGGGAACACACGGCGGCCTTCCGGTGAAATCGCCATGCCGAGGCGCATGATTTCATGCGTCGAACGCTGCGTGATGTCCTGGCCTTCGAAGATGATCTTGCCGCTGGAGGCGCGCGGCTTGCCGCACAAGGTCATCAGCAAGGTGGTCTTGCCGGCGCCGTTGGCGCCGATCAGCGTGACGATCTCGCCCTTCTCCACATTCAGCGATACGCCATGCAGCGCTTCGATGGCGCCGTAATGGGTATGTACCTGTTCAAACTGCAACATCATTCTTCTCCCAGGTAGGCTTTGATCACGCGCTCGTCATTGCGCACCAGTTCCGGCGTGCCGGTGACGATGGGCTTGCCGTGCTCCATCACGAGGATGCGGTCGGAGATGCCCATGATCAGGCTCATGTCGTGTTCGATCAGCAGCACGGCGACGCCGTGTTCGCGGCGCAGGCGGTTGATCAGTTGCTGCAGCTCCTGCTTCTCTTGCGGATTGAGGCCGGCGGCCGGTTCGTCCAGCAACAGCAGGCGCGGCTTCGTGATCATGCAGCGGGCGATTTCGACGCGGCGCTGCAAGCCGTACGACAAGGTCCCGGCTTCACGATTGGCCAGCGCCGTCAGGCCGAGCTGATCGAGCCAGTAGGCGGCACGATCCAGCGCGTCCTTCTCGGCGCGGCGATAGCCGGGCAACTTCAGCAAACCCGACACCAGGTTGTTGTTGATCTGGTTGTGCTGCGCCACCAGCAGGTTCTCGACCACGCTCAAGGTCTTGAACAGGCGGATGTTCTGGAAGGTGCGCACCAGGCCCTGCTGCGCCACGACGTGGCTGGGCTTGCGCGCAATCGATGCGCCGCCCAGGCTGATTTCGCCGCTGCTCGGCTGATAGAAGCCGCTGATGCAGTTGAACACGGTGGTCTTGCCGGCGCCGTTGGGACCGATGATGGCGAAGACTTCCTGCTCCATCACCGACAGCGACACGCCGTCGACCGCCAGCAGGCCGCCGAAGCGCATCGACAGGCCGGATACGTCCAACAAGGTTTGATTGTTTGTTGTCATCGCGGTCATCGTGGCAACTCCACGTGAGGACGCGTCGCCGGCAACAGGCCCTGCGGACGCCACATCATCATCAGCACCATCACCAGGCCGAAAATCAGCATGCGATATTCGGCAAAGCTGCGCGCCACTTCCGGCAAAATCGTCAGCAGGATGGCCGCCAGGATCACGCCCAGCTGCGATCCCATGCCGCCCAGCACCACGATGGCCAGGATCAGCGCCGACTCGATGAAGGTAAAGGATTCCGGATTCACCAGTCCTTGGCGGGCGGCGAAGAAGCTGCCGGCCAGGCCGGCAAACGCCGCGCCCAGCGTGAACGCCGAGAGCTTGATCCTGGTCGGATTGATGCCCAGCGAACGGCAGGCGATTTCGTCGTCGCGCAAGGCTTCCCACGCGCGTCCCATCGGCATGCGGATCAGGCGGCTGGTCACGAAATACGTGAACAGCACCAGCAGCAGCGCGACGAAATACAGGAAGATCACCATATGTCCGCCCTGGTAGGTCAGGCCCAGCATGTCGTGGAAAGTCGTGCCGCCTTCGACGCTGGCGTTGCGCGCCATTTCAATGCCGAACACGGTTGGCTTCGGAATGCCCGACACGCCGTCGGGACCGCCGGTCAGCGAGGTCATATTGTTGAGCAGCAAGCGGATGATTTCACCGAAGCCCAGCGTGACGATGGCGAGGTAATCGCCGCGCAGGCGCAGCACCGGGAAACCGAGGATGAAGCCGAACAGCGCCGACATGCCGGCCGCGATCGGCAGGCATTCCCAGAACGTGAAACCGAAATACTGATTCAGCAAGGCGTAGGTATAGCCGCCGACCGCATAGAAGCCGACGTAGCCGAGATCGAGCAAGCCGGCGAAGCCGACCACGATGTTCAGGCCGAGCCCGAGGATCACGTAGATCAGCGCCAGCGTCACCACGTCGACATTGCCGCGCGAACCGAAGAACGGCCACACCAGCGCAATCGCGAACAGGAACAGCAAGGCATAACGCTGCTGGCGCGGCTGCAGTTGCGGCAGCGCCGGCAGGCGTATTTTCCTGGTGCTGCGCGTCAGCGCCGGCTTGATCAGCTGGAACACGAACACCACCAGCACGGCGATCAGCACCGGCGTCCAATGGGCGTTGAGCACCACGCGATAGCCTTCGAGCTGCAGCTGCAGGCCGAGCATCGGCGTGGTCAGGATGGCGGTCAGGATCGCCGCCGCCACGGCGTTTTTGAGTGTAATCGGCATCAGACTTTCTCCACGTCCGGTTTGCCCAGCAAACCCGTAGGACGGAACAGCAGGATCAGCACCAGCAAGGCAAAGGACACCACGTCCTTGTACTCGGCCGGCAGGTAACCGGCGGCAAAGGTTTCGGCCAGGCCCAGCAGCACGCCGCCCAGCATCGCGCCGGGAATGCTGCCGATGCCGCCCAGCACGGCCGCGGTAAACGCCTTGATGCCGGCAATGAATCCGATATACGGATTAAGCTTGCCGATGGTCAGTGCGATCAGCACGCCGCCCACCGCCGCCAGCATCGCGCCCAGCACGAAGGTGAAGGAAATCACGCGGTTGGTGTCGATGCCCAGCAGGTTGGCCATGCCCATGTCTTCCGCGCAGGCGCGGCAGGCGCGGCCCATGCGCGAACGCGCGATGAACAGCGTCAGGCCGACCATCAGCAGCAAGGTGACGCCGACGATGATCATGCGCGAATACGGGATCGTGACGGTGAAATCGCTGCCCATCTGGAACTCGATGGCGCCCGAGATCAGCACCGGCACCGACATGTCGCGCGAGCCCTGGCCGATCTGCACGTAGTTCTGCAGGAAGATCGACATGCCGATCGCCGAGATCAGCGGCACCAGGCGCGGTCCGCCGCGCAGCGGACGATATGCCACGCGCTCGACGGTCCAGCCGTACAGGCCGGTGACCACTACCGAGACGATCAGCGCGGCGCCCAGCAGCAGCGGCAGCGGATAACCCGCCTGCACGCCGATGGCGGTGAGCGTGACCAGCCCGATGTAGGAGCCCATCATGTAAATTTCGCCGTGCGCGAAATTGATCATGCCGATGATGCCGTAGACCATCGTGTAGCCGATGGCGATCAGCGCATAGATCGCGCCCAGACTCAGCCCGTTGACTAGCTGCTGGGTCAGTTGAGGGAGCAGTTCATTCATAGGAAACCTGGCAAATGTAGATGTGCAAATGCCCCATTCTTACCGCAATGGGGCATTTGCATGGTTGACGTCAGTAAGGACGACTACTGCAAGCCGTTAAAAAAACAACCTGAACTTACTTGGCTTCAGTCTTCGTCGCGTCTTTATGCCAGGTGAAGACCACGAACTTGAACGACTTCAGGTCGCCCTTTTTGTCGTATTCAACAGTGCCGATCGGCGTCTTGAAGGAATTGGCGTGGATGTACGCTGCAACCTTGGTCGGATCAGTCGACTTGGTGGCGGTGATCGCATCGGCGATGACCTTCACGCCCGAGTATGCAGGCATCTGGAACGGACCGTTAGGATCACGCTTTTGCGCAGCGAAAGCCTTGACCAGCGCGGCATTGGCAGGATCGGCGGCGAAGTCGGCCGGCAGCGTCACCAGCATGCCTTCGGAAGCAGGACCGGCGATGGCCGTGATGTCCTTGTTGCCGACGCCTTCAGGACCCATGAACACGGCCTTGACGCCTTGTTCGCGCGCCTGGCGCATGATCAGGCCCATTTCAGGGTGGTAGCCGCCGAAGTAGACGAAGTCCACGCCTTGCGATTTCAGCTTGGTGATGACCGCGGAGTAGTCGCTGTCGCCGGCGTTGACGCCTTCAAACACGACGACGGGAATCTTCGCCGCATCCAGGCCGGCCTTGACCGAAGTCGCCACGCCTTGACCGTACGATTGCTTGTCGTGCAGAACGGCAGCCTTCTTCGGTTTCAGCTTCTCGACCACGTATTTGGCGGCGGCAGGACCTTGCTGGTCGTCGCGGCCGATGGTGCGGAAGATGTACTTGTGCGGCTTGGCTTCAGTCAGCTGAGGCGCAGTCGCCGACGGCGTGATCATCACGACGCCTTCGTTTTCATAGATGTCGGAGGCAGGAATGGTCGAACCCGAGCACACGTGGCCAATCACGAACTTGATGCCCTGGCTGACGATCTTGTTGGCGACCGCGACTGCTTGCTTCGGCTCACAGGCGTCATCCATCAGAACGGCTTCGAACTTGTTGCCGCCGGCGCCGCCGGCTGCATTGATTTGCTCGATCGCGGTCAGCGCACCTGCCTTGACCATGTCGCCGTATTGGGCGACGGCGCCAGTCATCGGACCGGCGATGGCGATCTTCACGGTTTCAGCCTGGGCAATGCCGGCGAAGGAAATAGCGGAAACGGCAACACCAACGGCCATCGCGACTTTGGTCAGACGGCGGTTCAAAGGGAATACGGATTTCATTGAATTTCCTCCAATTTATTTATGCGTTACAGGTCAATAACGTGAGCAGGCTATAGATAAGGCACTACATCTTTATAGATGCTGGCACCATGGGGCAGGAGTGTAACATTTTCGTCATATACGACATATTTTTTTATGTCGACACCCCCATAATTGCGATATTTGCGCATCCCGATAATATTTCTCACATTTTTCGTTCAAAAAACAAAAAAACCTTTTCCCATATTTCCAAATCCATGCTTGTTGCGGCGCACCCAGCATGGCCGGAAATGCTTGAAAACCGCCCTGTAAACGTTGCCGCCCAGGAAAAAACGCCGCCTGAATTATTCAGCGCGGCGTTCTTCAAGGCGGACGGTGAAATTACTTAGAACTGCTCCCAATCCGACTCGCTGTCCGGCGTCCTGGGCACCACCAATTTCGGCGTGCTGCGAGGTTGCAGGGCTGTCGTGCGCGGCGTGACGTCGATGGCGCGTTTGGCGACGGTCGCCGTCTTTTTCACATCGCTCACGGCACGCACTTGCGCCTGACCGATATTGAACACGCTGACCACTTCCGACAAAGTGGCGGCCTGGTCCTGCAGCGATTGCGCGGCGGCGGCGGCTTCTTCCACCAGCGCGGCGTTCTGTTGCGTGACTTCGTCCATCTGGGCGATGGCCTGGTTGACCTGCTCGATGCCGGCGCTCTGCTCCTGGCTGGCCGAACTGATTTCGCCGACGATGTCGGTCACGCGCCTGACGCTGGCGACCACTTCCGCCATCGTCGCGCCGGCCTGCTCGACCAGCCGGCTGCCGGAGTCGACCTTGCCGACCGAATCGTCGATCAGGGTCTTGATTTCCTTGGCGGCGGCGGCGGAGCGCTGCGCCAGGCTGCGCACTTCGGAGGCGACCACGGCGAAGCCGCGACCTTGCTCGCCGGCGCGCGCTGCTTCCACCGCGGCATTCAAGGCCAGGATATTGGTCTGGAAGGCGATACCGTCGATGACGCTGATGATATCGACGATCTTGCGCGAGGAGTCATTGATCGCGCCCATGGTGTCGACCACCTGGCCGACCACGCTGCCGCCCTGGATCGCCACGGCCGATGCCGATTCCGCCAGTTGATTGGCCTGGCGCGCACTGTCGGCGTTCTGCTTGACGGTCGAGGTCAGTTCTTCCATCGACGAGGCGGTTTCTTCCAGCGAACTGGCCTGTTCTTCCGTGCGCGACGACAGGTCGAGATTACCGCTGGCGATCTGGGTCGACGCCGTAGCGATGGTGTCGGTGCCGGTGCGCACCTGCGACACGATGTTCAGCAGACTGTCGTTCATGGCCTTGAGCGCGCCCATCAATTGTCCGGTTTCGTCGCGCGACTGGACCTCGATGCGCGCGGTCAGGTCGCCGGCGGCGACGCGCTGGGCGATGCCGACGGCGCTTGTCAGCGGACGCGACACAATTGCCGCAACCCAAAATGCCAGCAGCAATCCCAGCGCCACGCTGATGCACAGGATCACCACAATCCAGATGCGTGCCGCTTCATAGGTGCTGGAGGCGGTCTGGTCGGCGATGGCGCTGCCGGCTTCGTTGATGCCGCTGAGGCGATCGAGCTGCTCGGTCATCGCCAGGTAGAGCTTGGTCGAGTCGCCGCGAATCAGCAGGCGCGCCTCGTCGTTGAGACCGCCGCGTGCAAGCATCACGATCTTCTGGTTTTCCGCCAGATAGGCTGCGAGGTTCTTCTTGAATTCGGGATAGACGATCTTCTCGTCCGGCTCCGAAATCAGCGGCGCATAAATGCTGTCGAATTTTTTCAGCTGGGCCAGTTGCCCCTCGATCGATTTCTCATAGAGTGAGAAATCCGCTTCGTTGTCGGATTGGATGTGCTGCAGTTCCGCCACGCGGATGCGGCTCAGCGCGGTCTTCATTTGCAGCGCGGCGCGCATTGCCGGCAGCCAGTTGGTGCTGATGTCGGTGGAGGCTTGATTGACGCGCGCAATCTGAGCGATCGAGAAGGCGCCGAGAAGCGTGGTCAATAGCAGTACCGCCACAAACGACAGCAACAGTTTGTGGGCGATTTTCAAGTTGTAAAACCATTTCATGAGATGCTCTTTGGGATCAAGGAAGTGCGGTTGCCGCGTCCCCGTGATGACGTGGGGGCGTGGAAGAAAGCAGAAGACAGCGTCGGGGCTATGGTTGCCCCTGTGGCGTTGGTGGCTTGCCGGCGGTATTGAAGAACTGCTTGCCGGCTTCCGTATGTGATTTTCATTGCGATATTTTTTTATTGCGCCACTGTCGGAAGAGCGGCGCTGTGAAGCTTGAATGCACGGTGAAACTTGATTCTTTACGGCAACGCGCGCAATTTCTTGAGCGCTCTTTGTTACTCTTCACAATTTCACTGACCAATTTCGCCCGCATGCCCCTGTCCACTCATCCGGCCCGACGATGGCTGCAACTGCTCGTCTTTATCCTGTTCGTCGCTATCGTTGCAGCTGCCGGCGCCGCCGAACTGCGCCAGTATCGTTATCAACAAATTAACATCAACACTTGCACCGTCGACCCGCAGCAAGACACCCTGCGCATGTACTGGAAGGATCCGGCCGGCAAGGTGTTCGGCACCTTCTCGGCGCTGCGCAACTGGCTGCGCCCGCAAGGCAAGGACATGGTCTGCGCCACCAACGCCGGCATTTATGACAAGGAGCTCCGGCCGCTAGGGCTCTACGTCGAAGGCGGCGTGACGCTGCGCAAGCTCAACACGCGGCGCAATGCCTACGGCAATTTCTATTTGCAGCCCAACGGCGTCTTCATCGTCGAAGAAGGACGCGCGCGCATCGTCGATACCGCCACGGTCGACGGCGACCGCGAGCGCTGGCTGTCGCAGGCGGTGTACGCGACGCAATCGGGACCGCTGATGCTGCGCAACGACGAGATCAACGCGGCTTTCGATCCGGGCTCGATCAACCTGTTCGTGCGCAATGCCGTATGCATCGATCCGGCACAGAAAGTCATCCTCGCCATCGCCAGGAATCCGATCAGCTTCCATGATTTCGCGCTGTTCCTGCGCGACCGCTTGCGTTGCGTCGACGCGCTCTACCTCGACGGCAACATCTCGCGCATGTATCCCTCGCTGGAGGCCGATCTCGGTCCGGCGTTCGGGGCCATCATTGCGGTGGTGAAAACAGCAGACAAGTAGAGCGCTTGCAAATGCGCATATCGACATGCGAAATCCTTCGTTCTCCCGCGCAAGGGGATATGTGACCATCGCGCCTTGCTCGCCTCGCCCATTCAGGGCGCCAGCAATTTACCTATCCTCGGGAGAAAAAATGCGTCGCTGGTCGGTTTCCGTATTATTCGCTTTGCTGGCGCTGGTCGCCAATGCCGTGTCGGCACAGGACAAGCAAAAGATCAAGGTAGGCGTCTCGGTCGGCAACGCCGAGCAGACTTTTGAAGTGGTCAAGAAAGTCGCCGCGCGCGATGGCCTCGATATCCAGATCGTCACCTTCAGCGACTACCTGCAGCCCAACGAAGCGCTCAACGCCGGCGACCTCGACGCCAATGCCTTCCAGCACCAGCCCTTCCTCGACAGTCAGATCAAGGCGCGCGGCTACAAACTGACGCCGGTCGGCCTGACCATCACGGCGCCGCTGGGCATCTATTCGAAGAAATACAAATCCGTCGATCAACTGCCGCAAGGCGCCAGCATCGGCATCCAGAACGATCCGTCCAATGGCAACCGCGCCTTGTTGCTGCTGCAAAAATACGGCCTGATCAAACTGAAGCCGGGTGTCGGTGAAAAAGGCATCAACGCGACTCCGCTCGACGTGATCGAGAATCCGAAGAAACTGAAACTGATCGAGCTCGACGCTGCGCAGTTGCCGCGCTCGCTCGACGACCTGGCCGCGGCATCGATCAACAACGATTACGCGGTCAAGGCCGGCCTGTCCCTGCAACGCGACACCATCGCGGTGGAAGACGCCAAGGGGCGCTACGCCAACCTGATCGTGACGCGCACCGAAGACAAGGACAAGCCATGGGCGAAGAAGCTCGTGAAGGCCTATCAATCGGCGGAAGTGCGCAGTTTCATCGAAAGCGAATTCAAGGGTTCGCTGGTGCCGGCGTTCTGAGGATCTGATCGACTCCATGGGCGAACATCACAAACCGTTCGCCCATAAAAAAGACCCGCAGACTCTGTGCCGCGGGTCAAAATCCCTTTCAAGAGGGAGGTTGAAGGAACAGTTCAACCATTTTTAGGATTCCCTCTTGCGGACAAAGTTCGCACTTCTTCCAAACCCTTGTCCAATATCTTCAACTTTCGCTGAAGACTGCGCGTGCCGGAGTCATCCGGCATCATCGCGTTCCTGCTTCCCCAATTTGTCAGGGCTTCTTGTCGCCGGTTCCGCCTGCGTCAGCCGGTGGTGGCGCAGCCGGAGTAGCCGGTGCTGCCGGTGGCGGCGCAATCGCCGGCGGAGTTGGCGTTGCCGGCGCGGGGGTCGCGCTCGAATCGGTCGCCGGCGCCGGTGTGGCGGGCGCTTCATCGCGCTTGTTGCAACCGGCCAGAAGAGCCGTGAACATGACTGAAGCTAAGACTGCATGGCGTACTAACATAGTTGCCTCCAAGAGTTGTTGAACACGAATGGGTACGACAGGTCCAGGCAAGTCCCTGCTACCTCCACAAATTTAGATGTTCTCGGATTCAATCGTTCCCGCCCCGTCGCGGTCATCTTGTAGGAGAATTGCGCATCTTTGCGTAAGTATCCGCAACAAAACCTCCCGATAATTTCTTTTTCACCGCTCATGCGTCCTTGCGCCCCCGTGTTGTTGCACCATTTTTTCTTTTCCGCTCTCCTTACTGCCTGCGGCCTGGCCACAAGCGGGATTGCCTTGGCCGACGTCACTCCGTTGACAAACCGGCAATGCGCAATAATGCAAGAAAACCAAGTATTGAGCGCGGCCAATCCCGTGCCTTGCGAGCGTCTCGTGCTGGTTTCGTTTTCCTATCGCGACTTCGGCGGCAAACTGCATGATGACGGCAGCGTGGTCGTACTCGACGCCGTGGCGCCGCAAGTGCAAGCGATTTTCAATGAACTGCTGGAACGCAAATTCCCGCTGCAGCGGGCGCAGCCGATGGAGATTTATCACGGCGACGACGAAGTGTCGATGGAGCACAACAACAGTTCAGCCTTCAACGGTCGTCCGATCACCGGCGGCGGCGCCTGGTCCAAGCACGCCTACGGCGTCGCGATCGACATAAATCCCTTGCAGAACCCCTACATCGGCAAAGATGCCGCAGGACAGACCAGGGTGCAGCCATCCGCAGCGAGCGCGTATAGTTCGCGCAAGCTGAGGCCAGGCATGGCGGAGCAAGTGCTGGAAGTCTTCTTCCGGCACGGCTTCCTGGTCTGGGGCGGGTATTGGAAACAGCCAATCGACTATCAGCATTTTGAAATCGGCAGCCGCGATTTCATCGGTCGCCTGGTGACGCTGCCGAAGGATCAGGCGCGCGCCGAATTTGCTTCCTATGCGCAAGGCTATGACGTGTGCATGCAGCGCAGCGACATCGTCGCCATGCCAAGCCTGGCGACGCGCCGCAAGGCTTGCGCCGGACAGAGCAAGCGCTGAAGCAACGCTTGCCGGGACTACCTGACAGCTACTCCAGCAACACCCGCAGCGCCTCCGCGCGTACCACGCCGTTGCTGTCGCCGCGCACCAGCACATCGGCGCGCTGCCGTAGATAAGTTTTGGCATCCGGCTGTTGCAACAACGGCCGCACCTGACCCAGGGCATCAATCAGCAAGGGTGTCAGCCGGTCGAGTTCGGGGCGAATGTCGCGCGCCAGATCGGGCGGACTGGCGAAACGTGCGTGCGCTTCCTGCCGCCATTGCGCATGCAATGCCGCCTGGATGATTTTCCCGGCATCGAATTGCGCCTGGAAGAAGCGGCGCATGAATGACTTCTCTTGCGTATCCGCAGTCTTCAGCGACGCCGTGAGATCATCGAGGATCTGGCGCTCGCGTGCGGGATCATTGATCGGCGCGCCGGAATTCCACTTCGTCTGCGCCACCTTCACGGCCACGTCGAGACGTTGATCGATCAGGGTCAGCAAACCGTCGATTTTCTGCCGGGCGGCATCGTTCGGCGTAGTCGACATGGATTGACAGCCCGCCAGCAGCAGCATCAATACGAAGGCTTGCAACAGTACACTCAGGCGCGCGGCGTAGCGCAATGAATTCATCGCGGTCTCTCAAAAAAATGGGAACCGCCATTGAAACACAATCGCCGCCGCCTTGCCCTCTCTTGTCGCCGTGCAATGGGTTGCACGCCCACACCGGGCATGTGAGTTTGAGATTTTTCCTATATTGCGCGACACGCTGACCCGGGACAATGCAAGCATCTCTTTCACGCTCCGAGAATGTCATGCAATTCATTTTCCTGATCTGGCCGATCCTGCTGTTGCCTGTTTTTGTGACCTGGCTCACGCGTCCGGTTGCCCCGCTGCCGACACGCTCCTCCGCGTCACGTCGCGCGACTTCCCCCTCGCCCGCCGCACGCAAACCCGCGCAGCAACTCACCGCAGCCGAACACCGCCGCAACTCGCCCGCCTACCGCCGCGCCGCCGTCGAAGCTTACGAAACCATGCTGGCGCTGGAGATCGATGACCATGACGAGAATGATTTCAACGCAAGCTCGCCCATCGTGCAGTTGCAAGGAAAAGACGCCGCCTCTTCACGCTCGTAAAGCTGTGTAAGTTTCCCCGCACGACGTCAAGCGCGCGAATTTCCTCCCCTATACTGGCTTCGCTGGAACAGAACACAGAATTCGTCCGTTCGCTTTTTGTCCGTTAGTTTTTATAGGGGTGACCACATGACCAACACCGTATCGTCGAGCACTGCTGCCGCCAATGTCCACGCGCAACAGCAAGCTGCATCCAAACGCAAATCCACCGTCGACTTCGCCAAGCTGGTCGCCAACGCCGGCGGCGACATCAAGACCGACACCAACACGGCAACCAAGCAAACCAACGGCGCCACCGCCATCGTGCAAAGCGACGGCGCCAAAGTCACGGCATGATTGCGCGCCGGCAGCGATGCCGGCGATGTTGGCGATGTCGGGAATGGGAATTATCGAAAATGAAAAAAGCCACGTTCGCGTGGCTTTTTGTTTGTGCGGCGTAGTGATTTCACGATGACGACGTGACGGCGCAAGCAATCACCATCCGTGCCACAAAGCAAAAAGCCCCGATCCTTTTGGGAAGTCGGGGCTTTCGCCTGAATCTTGGTTGCGGGGGCAGGATTTGTCCGTTATCTACCATTCAAAATTTGCTGAAAATGGACATGTTTCCAAAAATACAAGCAAAGTATGAAAGGTCCGCGTCGGGTCGCTTCCGGCAATAAAAAATGCCGGCTCATGTGGCCTTTTGGCTGGGTCAGGCAACGGCCATCAGATTGTCTGAACTTGGCGATCAATTGCAGCGACCAAATCCTCTATTGGACAGGGCTTCACCAGCGAGGCCGCGAAGACATTTAAAACAGCCCAGGTATTTGGCAATGGCGTGGCACTTAGCAAAACAATTGGAATATGAGATAGCTCATTCCTGACCACCATCGCCAAATCGAGGCCATCCATTACCGGCATACGCATGTCCGTCAAAATTACATGCACTCCTCCATCCCGCACAATCCGCAGAGCTTCCGCACCATTTGCTGCAGTCACGACTCGATAGCCAGACATTTGCAGCACATCCGCGAAAATGCTCCGCGCATCGGGGTTGTCTTCGGCAACAAGTACTGTAAATGACTGCCGGTCAATGAATTCCATTACGTTCTCGGCACAAGTTAAAAGCCAGAAGAACAAGTATGACCACTTTGCGTCAGGAAAATTCCGAAAAAGCATCAAAAATGTCGCTGTTGAGCGACATTTGGCAACCACTTCGATCACGCCAAAAAATGCCCGCGAACGCGGACGCGTCTTTAATGAACGAAGTCCGCCTATCGCAAATAACGCAAGAAAAAATGAGGCGGGCGGCTGTTGGAACCCGGCTATGTAGCTCGAACTCGTCTAGGGTTGACGGACGTGGGGGCGGAATTTGTCCGTTATCTACCGTTTCGCATTAAGTAGACAACCTAAAAATGTTGCATATTCACATCAAATAACTTCAAAAAATGCATATATGCGCCACGCATGCCACTACCGGAGCCCATAACAAGCCAGGTCAACCTATGGTACGGATTCGCTTCTGCTCTTGTTCTATAGCCCGAAAAGATTCAGCAACAACAATCACCGCCGCACTCAAAGCATCATCCGCAAAGCTAGCGGGGAAAATCTCATCCGGCGAGTAGTCAGCAGTAATGCGATGGGCGTATGCCAATCGGAGAGACTTTGCAAGCCCTTTAGATATCCCGTAATTGGGATCTGTTTTCGGAACCATCGGCATAGCGAGCTGCGCAAGCAACTGCTCGTGCCGCCCGCGCGCTGCCCCTACCGAACCTGGGACCTTGAGGCACAGATGATAAGAGTAAGCTGCATGAAAGGCTGCGTAATAGGCGCGGCTAGCCACCCCACGGCGACCCGCTTCATTATCCTCTGCGATTCGTAGATTCTGGGCTACCACCAGACTTTCATTTGGCTTTACCGGCATCTTTATTCTTCTTCAGCAAAACTGACCGCACTACCATCGGTGTAGACATCTGACTTATTGGCCTGCACGAAGGCAACATCGAAAACTAAGCTTTTCTTGATCTGCAACTCATCCTCAAGCTCAGCTAGTTCAATATTCATTTTAAAAATCTCTGCAGGCTCAAGCGGCACTACAAAACATACCGTAAACAATTCAGGGGCCTGCTCACTACCCGCCAGGGAGCGCTTCAGAACAACTCTAATTCGGCGCCTTCTGAGCACTTCAGCTGCGGCCTCCATGTGCGCAGCAATATCCTGATCGGAAATGCCATGCTGATCTAAAAGCCTAATAACTGATCGCAGTGGAGTGTGAATATCAGGAATCTCGAGATTCATTTTCTCAGCCTCATCAATGTAGGAGCTAAGAACCCTAAATGCGCAACACTCCAACGCCAACGGCAACAGGATCGTAAATGATCCTCGATTCGGCCGCCCATAGGAGGAAAAATGCTCCTGCGCCTTCAAGAATCTCCCAGCCTCAATGAGGCCTTGCATCAAATTAAGCACAGGCACATCGGAGCCATGCAGTGCGAGGCTATTTCTAAGACAGGATTCAGCCTCATCGAATCTCATAACATACGTGTAGAGAAGCCCCATGACACCATCCCACTGATAGCGCCGCTCGCTCTGCAAAGGACGAGCTTTGCGCACCATCTGATGCCACGCAAAATCTTCCTCCAAGAAATATCGGCTCCGAGATACTTTCTCGACCAATTCTTGGATCAGGGAATTCGCTATTGTTTTCGGTAAAGGTTGCATTGTCTGCCTCAAGTTGACCAGATGGTATCACAGGGCAAAATCAGACTTGGTCTGCTTCCCAGCTATACCTCCTCGGCACAACATATTGAATTAACATCTACTTCTTGGGACTACGCTCAGGCGCCGCAAGAAAAGCGAAAGTTTTCTTCAAGGTGCAAGAAATTTCTGATACATTAAGTTTCCTCAAATCAACTATAAAAAGTCAAATGAAACGTTTGATATCAGGTTTACTGTTTACTGGTCTAGCTTCTAGCTCCTTCGCACAGAACAATATTGCACCGCCGGTGAGCGATGTCGTGCGTAACTGTTCATACTCTGGCTGCCAATTGACGTGCACCAATCCGCAGGGCGTCATTACAGTCAAAGAAGCAACGAGCTCCTCGATCAGAACCATCATGCTCAGCAATGGGACAACCGAATTCCGACTGAATGACGGTTACAACGGCGTGAGAACGATTTTCGTTGCAAAGGAATATCTCATCTGCTCGATCACGGGAGAAAAATAGGCTCTTTTGAAACACACAATTTCGCCTTTTATTGGCTTCCGCCGATAAAACGACGAAATAAGCTAAGGCCTATAACTCCCTCGACTTCGACTGCCTCTACTAAATAAGCTATGCCCATTGCCCTACAAAGGCCAGGGGCATAGCGCAGTTACCGTCAAAAGAAAGCTACAAACAGATCTGCGTCAATTCTCCATACGCAGGTCGCTGATCATCTGCTCTGCACGGCGGTACTTGTCGATGCAGGCGTTGAGGTCCCGCACGATGTCATCGCCTTCGAGGGCGAAATCGAGAATTCGCCCAGCAGCCGCTGGCAGAAGGTCGGCTCGCGCTTCTCGATCCCCAGCGGCGGCAGCTTGGGTAGCGGCGGCTGCACTAGCCGCGTCGACGGCGACTGACAGCCGCACAGCACCAGTGCGCAGCTCATCACGCAAAACATCCATCCGTTTTTTTGCATCGTCTTTCTCCTTTTGAAAAGCGGCCGTCATGTTGGCGAAGGCTTGCTGGCCTCCGCGCTCGGCTTCTCGGTACCGCTCGGTGGCGCTGGCCAGGGCAAGCGCATGCTGCTCACTGACCTCCGCCGCCCTCCCCTCATCGATCTGCGCCTGGCGGTGGCCACCCCATAGGTAACCGCCAATCAGGCCCAGGCAGAGGGCGAGCACGACAGCGCCGAAGCTCTGAATTCGGTTCATGGGATAACCTCCAGCGCACGCTCCCAAATGGCCTTGCGCTCGGTAAAGCCATTGGCATCACCGATGGCGGCCGTTTTCTTGCCCCGGTTGACCACGTCGCTCACACCATCGATGTCGCCGGCATCAGCCCATTTGGCCAGGCCATTGACTGACCAGAACCAGCCGGCAACGCGACAACCGTGGACCGGCTCGCACAACAGGCGCGGCTGCTCCACGCAATCCACGTGCAGCGCCATCATGGCGGCCAGGTGATTGAGGTAGCCGGTGATCTGGATCGGGCCATGCCCTTTCCAGAAGCGGCCCGGCGTCGAGCCGTGGGCAGACGCGATCCGGATCGCCTCCGGATTGGTGTTTCCGAGATCTGCCCGGTTGTCATAGGCGGCGCCGCTGGCCAGCTCCTCCATGAAATGGAACTGGCCCGACTCGTGGCCGATCTGTGACAGGAAGGCCGCCATGCGCAGGCGCGTATCGATCCCAAATTCCTGCATGGCTGCATTGAGGGGCTCCAAAAACAACGATGCCCGCGTGGAAGCGGGCATGATGCGTTGGAGCTGGGCAAGCGTGAGTATCATCTCGGCTCTCCTATGTCTGTTGCGCGACGGTTGCGGTAGATCCACCCACCGGCCAACAGGCCAGCCACCCCGACGTTCGAGATCACCTCAGCCGGTTGCGGGCTGATGTAGCCATACAGCGGCCCGGCAATCACGCCAAATGCACCCAGGGCAGAAATGACGTACCACGCGCGCACCAGGTGATTGCTGCGATGGTTCATTCGATTCAGTGCGAAGACGCAATGGAGGAAGAGCGCGAGGCTGGCCGCTAGATTCACGACCAGCAGGTAATTGGTAGCGAGCATGATCTTGATCATTTGGACGGCTCCTGGTTGATGTTGCCCCCTCCGAATTTGGTGCGCACCCAGCCCAGCCCCAGCGGAATCACTGTTTGGGAACTCGCCCCAATCAGAAAGCCGCTGAAGAGCCTTGTCGCCTCTGAATACTTCCCGGACCAGGCGAACGCGTCGGACTGGATGGCCCAGGCGTGCAGCATGGGACCAACGTAGCCGCCCATGAGCGCACTGGTGATCAGGATCATGACGGCCCGTGGGCGAGATACTGGAGGCAGGCTGGAGAGCATGGCCAGGCCACCGGCCAGCCCTGCCAGCAGCATCTCGTACTGCAGTCCCAGGAATGACCCTGTAATGGTGATGGTGCCGACGGCAAACGCCCCCGAGCCGGCGCCGATCACTGCCCCTGTTGTTGGTTCTGGCATGTATGTCCCCGAAAGAAATGAAAAAGCCGCCAAGCGGCGGCCGTGTTATGCAGACGTCTGCACTGCAGGATGGTTATTCCAGCTGCGGCGCAAGCACCCGCGCGTTTTCGGGCAACTGCGACGTGAGCCATACTGGTACCGGACCGCCGCCGTCGTACTGGAGTTCTTGCCCGTCGACCATCACCGCAGTGCCGATGGTGTATTCCGCGAAAATGGCCGGCTCATCGCCCACGACCGCCTGCGCCATGTAGAAGAGGTGGTCGCGGCGATGATCTTCGACCAGCTTCCATTCGCCCTCACTCACGCGCGCAACGAACCCTTGCGGCGCCGCCGGCGGCGCATCGAGCAGAGCGCCATAGGGGATATTGAAATCGCCCGGCTGCAGCGGCAACTCGAAGGCCTGGGCGGGATAAAGGAAGAAGCCCAGCGCATCGGCCTGGTACACGGCTATCGAATTCATAAATACCTTTCATAGATTAGCTACCCAAGCACGGGTAGAAGTCGTGCAACATCAGACGAGGACCTCAAATGTGAAGCCGAGGAAAATAGGCCGTATGCTTGGGGGCCGTTTCAGCGGTTCCAGTGCTGCCGGTGCCGTCGCTGCCGGTGACATTGGCGGTGGGCGAAACCTGCCAGACTGTATGGCCTGGCCTCCCGCCGATGCTTGTGGTAATGCCGACATCGTGGACGTGCGACTTGAGACTGTCTGCCTTGAAGGAACCCAGGGCTCTTGCAGTAGCCGTGTCAGCGTCAGGCGCGCCCGCTGCCTCACGGGGAAACGTGTTACGCAAGTCGGGAGCCCGGAAGGTAGCAGCGTCGACGTCTACAAACCAATGCGCGCCAATATTCGCTGTCCAAACAGCCTGGGTCACGACAAGCCCATTTTCCTGAGCGTAGCCCCACAGCGCCGCATATGCGGTTTTGCTCAAAACCCCGCCCACAGCGTCGATTTCAGACGCCAATGGTGCGACTGTATGTCCAGAGATTCGCCGGCCGCATAATGGACTGCGGTAGCCGGTGTAATAGGCGCTTGCTGACCAACGCCATACCTCGCAAAGCTCTTTCACGAGAATAGGTCCGACATCCACATTCGGGATGCCAGTAATGGAATACGATTTCACTGCGATGGTACCGATCAACTGCTGAATCGCCGTCAGCAACATGGTGTAAGACGAGCCGTCGACCGCTCCGCCCCCTGCCTCGATGACTCGGCTGATCTCCTCCTGGACATGATCAAACCAGTCCGCCTCCAGATCAGTCGCAGGAACGCCCGTAACAGCATTCCCGTTAGTGAAACCGGGCTTACCGGCACCAAACTTGTCGGCGACCTTCGTCGCCGTAGAAATTCTCTTCATGCTGCAACTCCATAGGAAATATACAAAACGGTGTGCGCCGGCCGATAGCGCGCGAGAATGCAGGCCAGCGAAGAGTCACCCCAGCGACGAATCGGCGCGTTACAAGGACTTGTCGCGTTCATGGTGCGGATAGTCACGCTGCCTGGCACATTGATCCGCCAGGCATAGCGCCACCCGCCCTGGTTCAGTGAAGCGTTACACTTGGAGTACGCCCGAAAGGGGCGAAACTCGGTGATGGTGCAACCCGGATAGCCGAGCACCTCAAGCAGGTTGATGAAGAAGGCCTCAGACTGTCCGCCCTGCCAAGCCAGCTTTTGGCGCAAGCGCTGACGCCGCTCGTCAGGCGTGAACGCCAGATCCATGCACTCATCGGGCAGGCCGGTGACGCGCTCCCAGTCCGAAAGAAGCTCCGAGGCGGTACGAGGGTCCGCCTCCTCGATCAGCTGGTCAGCCCGGCCGTCCACCCTGGCCAGTTCATCCGCCTTGGCCAAGAGTAGCTTCGCCAAGCCGGTATCCAGATCTCGGGGCCACACTGGGCCAGACGGCAGCAACTCCAGCAGTTGCGCCTGGTAATGTTCAGCGGTCATGGCCATGTGATCACCCCCAGCGTGCCGATGCTTCCAACGGGATTGATCACGTCCGCTGCCGGCGCTGCCAGTGTGTAGTCATCCTCGCCCGCCGCCGAGCTAATGGCCGCCCGGATATGGGAGAGCTTGACGGTGCCGCCGGGGATCGCCTCTCGCCGCAAGAGATCGACCAGCTCGGCCCTGATCGCCTCGCGCGTAGCCGGGGTATTCGGACTCAATTGCGTGAACTGGAAATTGATGGGCGCGCTGGTCGGCGCTGCCACGTACAGATCCGCAGTGACCGGCTTCTTCGCATCCAGATGGGCCTTCACCGCCGCCACGGCCGCAGCATCAGGAATCGGCACGGCATCGTTATCGCGCATGAAGCGTACCGTCACGGTGCCGGCGCCCATCTCGTTCGGGTAGACCCATGCCCGCGTCACGCCCTGAACCTCCAGCGCCCAAGCCTCATAGTCCGATTTGGTGCCGCCGTTCGGTGGCTGCTGAATACGCTCCAGCAAGCGAGCACGCCAGGCGTCGACCGTTTCCTGCTCGGCGCCATCGGTGATACCGGCGGGGCCCACGGTCATGCTGCTATCCAGGCCATCGATGGGCGTGACGAGTTTGAGCCCCACGCCTGCTGCCGTGTTGCCCGCCGTTCCAGCCACCACGGCAACGAGTGGAAGCGCTCCGGCGCCCACGGCCAGATTGACCGCAGCAGAGGTCTTGTATTGCACCCCGTCCTGACGCTGAATCAGCGTCCCGGCTGGCACAGTCAAGGCGGCAAAGGCGTTCCCCGAGGCGAAGCCGATTGACGGCGCCGCCGTCTTTCTAGGTACCTTCCAGATGCTGGCGTATCGGGCGAGGTGATCTTCATCACAGCGGTCGATCATCAGCTGATCCGCGAGCCAGTCCAGATGGCCATGCAGCCCATCAATCGCACCGGATTGCACCACGGCCAGCACATTAAGCGTGGCTACCGAAAGCCGGGCCTCGGCACCGGTGAGCCGGCCGTTGATATCGGCGAGCGCTCGCGTTACCAGCTCTCTCAGAGTTGGCCTGTCAAATGGCATTACATCCTCCCTTGATTGATATTCGACCAGGCGAAGTCGAAGCGATACTTGGCCGGCGTCTTCTTCGGTCGCGTGACCGTGACGGCAAGACCAAGCCAGCCCTGGCGCACGATCTGCGCATCGACCTGGACAGAATCGACGACACCATCCTGGACGAGCCAGAACAGTGCCTCCTGCCCGTATTCCCTCGCCTTCGCCACCACCTCGGCCAATTGCTTTTCCCGCGCCAGCAACCAGAGGCGGGAGCCAATGCGCCGGCCTTCGCCGGCACCGCCGAGGGCATCGCCCCACCAGCCGCGCTTCGACGAACTGGCGTCAGGCAAGGGGTCGTCATCCTCCGCACGCCGGTCGCTGAAAAGCGAGATCAGGATCGCGGTCTTGATGTCGTGATCCGTGACCAGGTCGCCGTTGAGAACAGCAATGTCGCCACGATGATTGGCGGCGTCCCAAAAGATCTCGATATCCATTACATCTGCCCTTGATCTTTCCCGACCCGACCACCTTCCGGGTTGCTGTGGTCGTGGTTGTTGTAGACGGCGCGCATGGAGGACATCTTCTTATCTCCGTGATCGCTGATATCGCCGTCTGCAGAGATGCTGCCGGTCACCTTGAGGTCACCGGCCATTTTGACCAGGGGGATATTCATATCGACCTCGGGCGCGTTCTGGATCGTGATCGGCTTGCCACCACCATCGATCACGATGCCGGTGCGGGTGAGATGCACCTTCTGCCCCTGGTCGTCGTAGATCGCCATCTCCCCGTCCTTCAGGCCGCGTAGGCGGTACCGGCGATCATCTACCGCCACGATCACCGAATGGTCCCGGTTACCGCCGATGAAGGTTGAGAGGAACTCGGCGCCGGCCTTCGGTACCGACGTGAAGCCATACTGCTGCACCCGCTCCATCTGGTCGTAATCCTCGCCATCCATGAGCTTGCCGCGAATCAGCTGGATCGCGCCGGCATCACTGACTTTGCTGACAATGCCTCGGCCCAGCATGAGGTTGATCTTTGCCTTGAAGTCAGCAGTTGCTTCTCTTATTAATGCCAAGATGTCCATCATTTCCCCAAGACGTTGAATCGGCCTGCGCCCGCCACACCGGAGGGCTCCGGGATCTCGGGCAATTGGTCAAACGCATTGCGCGACACCAGCTGCAGCACCGTCGTGGAGCCACCTTCATCGAGCTTGAACGCGGCCGATGAGATCAACCACCAGTCATCCAGGCGCATCCAGGGACAGCGAATCCGGACCATCTTGTTAATCTCCCACAGCTCGCCGGTTGCTTCCTCCCGCCAGCCCTGCACGGTGACGGTCACCTTGCGCGCCTTCGCCTCTCGGTTGGAGGCTTCCCACTCGGCGCGCTTTTGGCACCGTGCGGCATCGGCTTGCGTTTCCGCCACGATGATCAGCGGACGATAGCGTCCGATCTGACTGTTTCCCGTCTTGCTGGAAGGCGCCCGCTTGATCGTGCCCTTCGGCGCGGAATGAACCACATCGAACCGATCCGCACCGGGCGCGCCCGTCTGGCCCTGGACCGTGATTTCACTGAAGAGCGCGGCATGGCTGTTCTCAAAAGAGGCCTGCAGGATGTTTTTGCCGTGCTGCAAAACCGTCTCGCAATCACCGCCCAAGCCTGCCCGCGTGATGACGAGGCCGCCTTCGCGGTCAGATACGAACAACACGCCCTCGCCCCTGGCCAGCTTGTCCAGCGTTCGGAATACGGTCTCGCCAGCCTGGCAGGCTTGGCGCGGCACCTTGCCGCTGACGCGAGTCTTCTTCGGCGGCGTTCCCTTCTTTCCGGCCTTCTTCTGCTTGGTGGAGAGCCTTTTGCCATTCACCGTTTCATCGAAAACGGTGATACCAAAAGGCTTACAGAGCGCCTCGGCGATCTGCTCCAGCGTCTGGCCGGCGAATGACGTGGTCGGCGCCGAGCAGTCCACCAGGTCGCCAGCCTTATCCCGGCCGGTTACCTTGATCTCATGGCTGTTCTGGTCATAGGTCACCGCCACCACGTCGACATACCCGGTGATCACCACGTCGTCCCCGATGAGGATCTCGCAGAATTCCCCAGGTGCGATCACCCAGTCCACCGGCTGTTCTGGCCAGCGCTCGGTGAGCGCCAACTCAAAGTTGCCGGCCAGCTGCTCGATGCTCGTCCGCACCGAGACAGCCTTCCAGCCGCCATAGATCTGGCCGCCCACCCGCAGGGTGAGCAAGTTCGAATCCGCCATCGTCACTCCGAAACAAATTGAAGGGGCTGGCCGGCAGGAACGAAGCCAGGATGCGCGACCGCGTTGCGACTCACCAGGTCATCCGCCCTGCCCTGCGCATACCAAGCATCCCCGTAGAAGTCATGGGCCAGCACGACGGCCGGCCGCACCTGCTGCGGCGTCACGGATACGAGACTCGGCAGCGCCACCGTGTTGCTGGCCAGGTGCTGGAGTGCCACCGTGCGCAGCTGTACCACCGCCTGGCTGGTGGCCTGGCTGACCTTGTCAGAAAACAGAATGGCATCCGCGCGCTGGACGATCTCCGAGCGCAGAGCTTGCGCCTCGACGGTCGTGGCCGGCTGTGTGGTGGCCAGCTTATAGATGCGATTGGATGTTGCTCCACCGCGCACCAGGTCACTGAAGGCCGTCTGATTGTTCACCACCGCGATCCGAGAAGCCGTGGTGGCCGTAACTGCCGAGGCTGACTCGGCCAGCCCTTCCGAAAAGTTGAAGAACGATAGCCACTTCTGAGCCCCACCAATCAGGCCAAGCACTCCCTGCGCCAAAGAGAGCGGCGCGTCCAAGCTGTTGCGCAGGTTTTCCGGCAACAACGACGTCAGCACCGACGTGGGATCGGCCCTGATCCAGTCCAGCGCGCCAAGGTCGACATCCGGTAATGCCATCAGATCATCGACCTGGCCGAGTGCGTCATCGACCGCAAAGTCCGGCAGGCCGTCCACTGAGAACTTATCCGAAAAATCCTTGGCGAAAGAGGCATCACAGGCGTTCACCTGGTCTGCCAGCTTGGCCTCGGTATCGTCCGATGTCTTCGGCTCCTCCTGCTTGCCGGCCTCCAAGAAGGTGATGGTGAACTTCGCCATGCCACCCTCGCGGGTGGATTCAGAAAGCGTCACCTCGCCAAACACGGTCACCGCGACCGTGCCGTAGTAAGGATGGACCAGCTGGCCGGGGCCAGCCTTCTCGATGGCTTCGATCAGCGCATCGCGCGGCACCATGTAGTCGTTGTCCCCAGCCGGGTCGCCCAGGACAAACGCCTCGACCTTGTACTCTCGCGCTCGCCGTCCCATATCCTCCGGATAGGGAATATCACGCTGCGGATACTCATGCCGGGCGATGCGCCGGCCGATGCTCATGCCGGAGCTGTCGACGTTGAACTTCACGCCACGAAAACTCGCCTGGCGCAGGTTGTCTCGCCATGCCATGCGTCTCTCCTTTACATCATGGCCAGGCCGGCCGTGACATCAATATCCATCGCATTGCCAGCGCGCGTCAGCTCGGTCACCTTCGCGCCCGCGCCCTCCACCTGGATCTTCAGCGTGCCGCCGACTTCGGTCTTCCCGGCGCTGGCGGCCTTTGCTGCAGTGAGGTTGTTGGCCCGGTCAGTGGCGAACGAGAATTTGAAATCCTTCATTGCGTCTGGCATCAGCTTGTCCGGGAGGATCGTCTTGATGATCCCCAGGATGCCGTTGGCAAGGCCCTGCCAGCTCTCCAGCCATACCTGGATCAGGCCGTCGAAGAACCCGACATTGAAAACACTCTTGATCCGATCCCAGGCACCACTGACGTAGGAGACGATGTTGTCCCAGTTTTTGTAGACGATCACACCGAAGGCCACGACCCCAGCGATCAGCAGACCGATGGGGTTCGCCAGCATCACACCCCACAACGCCTGCAGCCCGCTCATCGCCGCCGGCAGCATCGTCCAGGCGAAGACGCTCAGCTTCACCATGGCCACGCCGAGCGCCCAGCCCAGCTGCCCGAATGCCAGCAGCACCGGCGACATCAACCCGCCGAGCATGATGAGCGTTGAGACGGTCGGCCCGAAGGCACTATTCATGGCTTTGAAGACAGAGCCCACCTTCTGTGCCACCTGCCAGAGCCCCTGGAACAGCTGCACGCCGATATCGATGATGGCCGGCAGCTTCTCCAGGAAGGCGTCGAATTTGCTCTCGATCAGGCCACGATTGGCCACCGTCCATTTCTGGATGTTCTCGAACATGGGCTGGATCTTCTCGGCCAGCTTCAGCCCGAGGAAGTTCTTGATACCCTCGAAGGTGCCCTGCAGGCGCTTCCACATCTTGTCGAAGGAATCGGCCTGCTGCAGCTGGTCGTCGGTAAAGATCCGACCGTCCGCCGTCATCTGCTCATACTTCTCGCGAATACCATCAGCACCACGGTTCATGGTGCCCATCATGATCTCGCCGCTCTTGCCCATGAGCTCCAGCAGCACGGCCTGCTTGGCCAGATCCTTGTTGGAGCCCTTGAAGGCGTCTGCCATGCGCTCAATCACTTCCTCGGGCTTCATGCCCTTGAGCTGGGCCATGGACAGTCCTACACCAGCAAACGCCTGCTGCTGTTCCTTCCCACCAGCCAGCGCCAGGCCCATGGCCTTTTTCAGCTTGCCCATGGCGGCGGCCGCATCTTCCATGGTGCCGCCGTCTTCCTTCACCAGCTCGCCGAAGACCTGCAGCTTCTGCGCGTTGATCTGGTATTTCTCGGCCAGATCTCCGACGCTATCAGCGGCCTCGGCTGCAGCGATGCCGAAGTGCAGGATCTCGCCGACCGTGCCGGCATACACCCCGCCGATACCAACCGTGGCCGTGGCCAAGCCCACCAGCGACTTGGACAGCGCCCCGACCGCCGATTTCACCTTGCCAAGACCAGTGGCGTCATACAGCTTGCCCAGCGACGCGTGCAGATCGCCGGCAGGCTTGATCAATCCTTCGAGCTTGGTGCCGATCTCGTTCAACGTGGCCGAAGCCTTGTCGATGGCCGAGATCACCAGCTCGGATTTTGTTTGTTGAGTTCCCATACGAATCTCGCGGGCAAAAGAAAAGCCCCGCCAGGTTTCCCGGGCGGGGCTTATCGAACTGCTGTTGCTTTAAGAGAAGAGAATGCCGAAGAGCTTGATCATGAAGGGGACGCCATACCAGACGATTCCCCCGAGAATAAACAGACCGATCAAGGCCGGTATCAGTCCAATCAGACCGATGCCGAACATCGACAGGCCAATCAGACCAGTCTTCAGATCGGTCGCTTCCTTCTTAGATTGAGCAGGCTTTTCCATGGGCTCATTCTAACAAGAACGCCCCCACCGTCAAGACGCCCCTTGCATTCTCCGTTGCGCTTCAATCACCTTTCCTGCTTCCTCGACCCAGAAGTCAAGCTCCCAGGTATCCATCTCCCAGATCTCGCTCGGAGGAAAATGGTAGAAGTGAGCGATCAGGCCGACGGCGTCGCGCCAGTGACACCGACCAAAAAAGGAGCCGACTCCCCGAGGAGCGCAAGCACGTCGACCGCATCGAGGTCGTCCAGCACCTCATGCGGCAAGCCGTTCATGGCGGCGATCAGCTGCAACTGGGTACCGACTCGCCCTTCCGCCGAGCTAGGATTCAAGCCCTTCATCTCGCGGGCCTTCAGGCGCCGCAGCTTCAGGATCTTGATCTCGAAGCCGTCCGGTGCCAGGATCGGCACCTTCAGCGCGTAGGTAACCGCATCCACCTTCAGCCCGTCCAGCGGCAAAGGAGCGGCCCCATCGCCGACCGGCGCCGCAACGGGCGCCGGCAGCGTGGCCGATGGCACTTGTGCAGACGTCTGCACTGCCGGCGCCGCTTCTTGAGAGGTGGCCGGATAGAACGGCTCATAGGTCTGATTGCTCATGCTTGCTCCGCAGGTGCGCCGATGAATTTGAGCGATGCCTTGCCGTCACCGGCTTGGGGGCCAATAGGCGTGGCGAGGCTGGCGCCACGCTGAATGTACTGCTGCCCGGAATCGCATTTGAAGACCACCGTACCATTCTGGATGGCATTGATGGCGCCGATGTCGGTCTTGCCACTGACAGCGATATCGAATTCGATCTCGCTATGCACCGGCTTCTCGGTCCAGCCGAGAAAGCCAAAGTCGCCGACCACCGCCGTGCGCTCAACCCCGCCGGGGTTGATCTTCGCGGTGCCCGGCAGACTGGCGATGCTCTCACCATTGACGCGGATGAATGCGCGCCCGAAATACATATCTGCCATGTTTCTCTCCTGTTACAGACGGAACTGGATCTGCGCCGCAAAAATGCGGAACTGATTGACCAGGTTGGGCGGCAGGCGGACATCGACGCGGTTCACATCGGATGCGTTGCGTGCCACCAGCAGGTCGGACTTGAACTGATCGATGTCTTCCATCAGCCCAGCATCCACCCAATCCAGCGCGAGCGCGATCAGCTCGGCACGAATGTCCTGCGGCGTGACGAGTGCCTGGCCGGGCGCCGCCTGCGTGCCATCGTTGGCCAGCTTGTAGCGGGGGAAGCGCTGCGCGATACGTGCCCGCACCTGGTAGCGCATCAGCGACAAGGTGTACATCGTTTCCACGTCGCGATAGCTCGGATCAACCAGGCCGGCCGCATTGGTTTTGTAGTTCGTCACCGCACGCTCGATCACCACATTGCCGCCGTTGTCGACCACCGTGGTGGCGCCGCCGTACGACAAGACGTTGTTGCGCTCGGCGCGGGTGAATCGCTTGTTGGCGGGTGCCGGCAAGCGGTTCGGCAAAGCCAGCGTCTGCAGAGGGCGGGCCGGGTCAATCGCCAGGTAATACGCGGCGGTCGCGCCGGCCAGCGCGGCCTTTTCCCATACCGGGCCGGGCTCGCCACCGGTCTCGCAAGTCCAGCTGGTGATGTGCGAGTTGTTGCGCGCGCTCAATGCCGAGTTGAGGGTACCCACCGTACCGCGCAAGCCGATATGGCAATGGCCGTCGTTCTGCAGTAACGGCCCCCAACGGTTGTTCAGCTCGACCTCCATCAATGCCAGATTGGGCGCATCGTTGAAGGCCATGATGATGTTGTTGTACTGCGTGGCGCCGATGTTGGAGAGCGCCGTCGCGATACTGGGGTCCGCCGTACCACCCGAGAGCTGCGCCAGCGCGACGCCCAGACCTGCGGGCGTTTGCTGGATCAGCGGGTAGTAGTTGAGCTGCATCATCAGATCATTGGTCAGCGTGCCCTTGTGGCGCGCTGTCACGGTCACCACACCGACGTTGCTGGTCGCTGTGACCACCAGATCCGGATTCGCGTTAATCGCTGCGGCCAGTGCTGTCGCAATGGTCGTCGGCGTGTCCGTGGTGGAGACAGCAACTTGCACGAGATCTTCGCCGATGTACAGATTCAGCGTGCCGCCCACCGTAGCTGCGCCGGTGATGGTGACGGTGCCGGTTGCAGCCGTGCCGGCGCCGTTATCGGGCACCGCCACCACCCAGGTCTCGATGGTATCGGTCACGTCGAAGATACTGCCCACCATGGATGCGCCAATCGAACCGCGGCCGAACGCTGCAACTCCACCATCCTTACCGCTGATCTGATACGGGGTGTTGGCCGGGGCGGTGCCAGTGGCGAGCGACTGCGCGATCAGCAGGATGCGCTGCGGCATGTTGACCGGCGCGTTGATGGCCTTGCTGTTGTCGAACTCGACATACTGACCAGGGGTCAGGAGGTTGACCGGGATCTGGTTGAAGGAAATCGAAGCTGCTGCGCCCATCATGCACCTCCGCCGTCAGTCTTGCCTGCCTTCGGCTTCTCATCGGTCACGTCGCCATCGGCCAGGCGGCGCAGCCAGAAAGAATCGTTCTCGTCCACGGGTACTCCGTCCGCTGTCACTTCACGGCCGGTTACGGGGTCGCGCACGATCCTCCCTTCTACGGGATAGATCACTTTCATTTCTTTGCTCCTATTGAGGAAGGGTGATTTTTGCGGATGCGTCGATCTGGCCGTCCGGCGTGGCCGGCTGCGGCGGATCATTGCGGGGCGAGGACATGTCGATCTCCACCGAGACCACCTCCAGATCATCTGCGACCGGCTGCGGCTCCCAGATGTACTTGGCCTCGTAGTTCATGGTCAACAGCGCCGCCTCATTGGAAGCCGCGCTGGTGTAGTCCGGATCGCTCCCCTTGTAGCGGAAGGCCACCGTCAAACCACCCAGGCGCTGATCGACGGCCAGCAGCGCCTCGATGGGCGCCGCCAGTTCGTCAAGTCGGTCGACCACATCGTGGCCGTCCTGGACGTAGACCTGCACCATGAACATCACCGTGCGCAGCTCCTGCCATTGGTCGCTCAGATCTTCAACCGTCTCACCACCGTTAATCACGTTGGCAAAGGGCAGTTTCCGATTCGAGAGCGGCTTCGTCCTGGCCTCGAAGAGATTGGCCAGCGTCGGATGCGGCTCCAGGAGCTGATAGATTTTCTCGCGGATTTGCTTGCGGATGTGCATGGTCAGGCCTCGATGATCTGCGCGATGGTGAGTTTGCCGTCCTCGACTGCCTTCGGCGGTTGCTGCACGCGCCACTGGCTACCGTTGATCGTCAGCACCTCCTCTTCCGCCAAGCCCGGCAGCGAGCCGGTGATATACATGATGGTCGAGGTGTTTTGTACGAGCAGCTGGTCGCCAAGCACCAGTTCGTCCGGGTTATCGAAGATAACCAGAACGTCCAGTGCCTGGCCGCCCGTGGACGGTTGCCAGTGAGCGTTGTCGCCGAAGTCCCGGAAGAACGTCGTCAGGTCTTCGGCCAGCTTCATCAGCTGGCCTTGCCGGCGTCGTCCAAACCAACTGCGGACGCATCCACCGAGGCTGCAGCCTCCTGGGCCTGGAAGGCGGCAGCGATGCCCTGGGCGATAGCAGTGGCCAGTGCCTCGTGATCCAGAGCCACCGTGGCGGTTGCCGCAGCAGCGGGCAGTTCCACCTTCAGCGCACGGCTGCGGGCTTCTTCAGCCTTCAGCGCCGAAGCGCGGTCCTTGTCCTCGGCATACTCCAGCTGGTGCGCACCATCGCCGACTTCCTGCTCGAGGGTGATAATGTCGCCCTCGCTGTAGACCTTCTCACTGCCCTTGGCGTCCACGGTGCGATAGATGAAGCCTTCGCGGACGATGTAACGTTTGGCTGCCATTTGGCTTTCCTTTCAAAGATTCTCGGATGTGCAGACGTCTGCACAGGAGCCCCCGGCCCGGTAACGGGCACGGCGGCAATCAGTTCACGCCGATTACGCGGTCAGCGCATCCGACATGACGGCGAAGCTCGCGGCATGACGCGCAGCGATATCCACCGACTGCATGGCACGCAATAGCACGCCACCTTGCTTGAAGGCAGTGCTGTCATACGGGTTCGGCGTGATCTCCAGTGCGCCCCATTCGCCGATCAGCAGCTCGGACCAATTGCCGAAGAAGACTTCGGAGCAGACGCCGGCCGAAGTACCCTTGGTCAGGTTCGAACGCACTTGGTTGGAACGGGCGACCGGGTAGCCGTTGATTTCACCGGGGGTACCCGAGCGCTGGCCACCGGGGCTGTTCGTCCACAGGTACTGGCCGGTTGTCGCCTTCAGCTTCTTCAGCCAGCCGACCGACTTGGCGTTGGCCAGGTACGACATCGAATCAACGTCGGCGTTGGCGGTGGCCACGGCGGTCTCCAGGTCGATCAGATGATCGATGGTCAACTGAGCGCCATTGGTGCCACCGACCACCGAGCCGATGCCGGACATGTTGGCGATACCCAGCGGCATACCACCGGTGCCGGTACCAGACAGCGCGGCCAGATCAATGCCCAACGCCATCTGCGCGATCAGATCCGCGCGGGCCAGCATCTCGATGTCCGGCGTGGCCTGGATCAGCATCTGGCGAGTGATCGCCGAATAGGTGCCCAGGCTCTTGAGCGTGAGACTCACCTTGTCGAAGGTGGCCTCGGACTCGGTCAAGTTGCCACCTTCCGTGACCCAGAAGGTGCTGGAAGCGCCGTTCTGACGCGGGATATCCACGTTGCCAACCAGGCCGGACAGGATGGTGGCGCCGAGCTGGAAGACACGGGCGCGGTTGCGCAGGATGTCGATGAAGCTGCCAGACAGCAAATTGGTGGCAACCATCACGCCTCCCGTGGCCGCAGCACCGGCTGCATACTGCGCGCGCTGGGCAAAAGGCACATTGGTCGGCATGAAGAAACCGCTGGTGGTCTTGCCCATGCGCTTACCGATATCGTTGGAAACTTCCAGCTCGAAGCCGGCCTTCTTCCAGTCGTTCGACAGGACTGCGTTGATTGCGCGCAGCATCGAGTAACCGGCCTTCTCCTTCTCGGACATGTCCGGGGAGTAGCCGTCGCCCATATTGGCGACCGGGTTAGCCTTACGCTGCAGCTGGAGATCCAGTACGGCGCCGCGCGCCTCCGAGATCGATGCGCCTTTGCGAATCAAGCCTGTGCGCACGTCATCGGGCACGCCGTGCTGGCGGCACATGCTGTCGATTTCATCGATGCGCTTGCGCTCTTCTTCGGCGCCCTGGCTGCGTGCTGCGCTATGGTCGACCGGGTTAGCGACGCCAACGCCACCGGCACCTCCGCCGGTCGCGCCATCGTCCGCCTGGTTGCGCAGAACGCGCGGGGAGTGACGGTGCTTGTACATATCTTGTTGCTCCATGTTGTCGGCCGGGGCCGGTTGGGATTGATGGGCCTGCGCTACAGCCCGGGGATTACTGGCATCGAGGCTGCGACCGACACCTACAGTCGGGTCGGCCGGCACCGTTACCAGCGAGATCTCATACGGTTCCCAGTCGGTCGCCGTATAGATTTCGTTCTCCACGTCATCCTCGAATTTGAAGACGCGGTATTGAAAGGAGGCATTGACCAGGATGCCGTCGTCGCACTGGTTCAAAGCCCAGTCGCCACGTTCATCCTTGCCGAAGCGGACCGTCACATAGCCACGACGGTCCCCGCCGAGTTCGAGCGATTCCACGATGCCCAACAGGTCATCGCGGTTGTGGTTGAAGAGGAGCGGCATGCTGCCCTGGCGCACGCCGGTGCGCATGGCGCCGGGGGCATGACTCAGGATCTCGGTGCCGTACCACATGTCGCAGGGTTCCTCCGAGCTGAAGGGGAAGCGCACGGTCCGCGCTTCCATATCCACTGCCAAGGGTCCATCTGCCCGCAGAGTCAGCAGCCGCAACTGCGACGCGCCGACCACGGGCGGTTTTCTCGTTTTCGTTCCCATCACGACTCCAAAAAGAAAAACCCGCCCAGGTAGCCCTGGACGGGTTCGATGTTTGCCGATGCTGGCGGTCAGTCTTGGTCGGTTGCTGGCTCTTCTCCCTCCTGCCCAGTGTCCGCTGTCGGATCAGGTGGCGGGTCGTCGGTACCGGCCACGGCCTTATCCTTCTCATCGACCTTGGCTGGGTCAGTGTCAAAGACCAGTTCCATGTCGCTGGCCATGTCCAGCTCGGAGCGCCTTGACCGGTAGACGTCCTCAATATCAGCACCACCGTTTGTCTGCGCGATCACGTCACTAGCTGACATGAAGCCGCAACGCACGGCCATTTTGTATGCTGCGACTTCTTTGGTTGGGTCAATCCAGCCCCATCCGCGTGGCTTCCAGCGCTCGCGCTGATACTTGCGCTGCTTACTGTAGAAGTCGGGGATATTCACCTGGCCGGCCAACACGGCAGCGGAAAGCCATTCCTGCTTGATCGGGCTGCAAAGATTGCGAATCAGCCAGCCCTGGATGATGCGCCACAGATCCCGGTCATCCAGCAGCGACAGACGTGAGCTGCTGTAGTTGCTCTGCGAGTAGTCACGGGACAGCGACTCGTAGCTTGTACCGATACCGGCCGCGATCTCGCGTAGCATGAATCGCATGAACGGCTCCAGCGCTGCATTCGGCCGAGAGGGGTTGAAGCCCACGAAATCCTCACCGGGCGCCAGGTAGCGGAATGTACCCGGTTCAGCATCCATCACCTGACGATTGGCGACCACGGCATCAGGCATGGGATTCTCCTGCGCCTTGATGAAACCGACGATGTTCGCCGAGGCGCGAGCCGCGACAATCTCGGCCTCGCCATAGCCCTTCATATCATTCAAGCGCCGCAGCACCGTATGCATCCATGGCACGCCACGCGTCTGCGGCCACCGTTCCACCATGTAGAGGTGGATGATTTCGTCGGCGGGCACCCGAATGTAGTTGCTGGCCTGGAAGGTCCGGAACTGGAAGTCGCCAGGATGTGATGGATAGAGCCAGTAAGCCACCGCCCTGCCCCATTGGTCGACCTCAACGCCCATGCGAATGGCGTTGCCGTTTGGCGCCATCGCGGTCTGCCAGTTGTCGAGGAGCCGATCCGCCTCCAGCACCTCCAGCGCCAGCGGTGCCTTGCCGCCACCGAACGGCTGGCGCACCTTCCGCACCAGCACCTCGCCATCCTCCGCGACACGGCCGATTACGAAAGCCAGTAGATCAGACATGTGCAGCTTACCGCCCGTGTGGCAGATCTCGGCCTTGCACCACTCCGCGTATTCCTCTTCGATTGAATCATTAAGCGAAGTAAGCAGCTTGCCTCGCGCATCGGCGATCTGGGCTTGGAAGCCAACGCCAGTGCCTACGACGTTGTTTTTGATGATTCTGATGGCATTCTTCGCGTGACCGTTGTCACGCACCAGCTCACGCGACCGCGCACGTAGCAACCGCAAGCTGGTCAATATCTCGGAATCGGCCGAGGTGTTCAGCGCCGTCCAGTCTGACGTGAGGCGATTGAACTGGGCGCCCGCGTAAGTTCGTTGCGCTTCTGCTGCAGCCGCGCGCTTGCGCTGGACATCCCGCTCGGCGTTCCACTGCCGCAGCAGCACCGATCCCTTCTGCGCCACGCGCTCTTCGTTGTACCAGCTGGTCGAGGTCATGACGTAAACCTTACGTAGTAGTTTCTCGGGTTCGGGCCACCGGTGGCGGCGGCCTTCTCTTCCTTCTCCCGCAGCACACGAGTACGCCAGTAGTTCACTGCCTCGATCAATTCGGCGGCGGTGAAATACTCGGCGTTGCGTGGTCCGATTGCATACTTCTTCGTCTTCTGTCCGCTGCTCGTTAGGTCAGCCAGCGCCTTCTCAGCATCGACCAGCGCACGCTGCGCCAGGCTACGCCCGTCAAATCCGTCCGCCGTGATGGCGGCCAAGTTCGCCAGCACCTGCAACTGGCCGCTGCCGGCGGTCACTCGCTCGGCGCCCTTGGTCAGCACCGCTTGCCACCAGTAGGGTCCGGCCTGCAGGCCCTGACTGGCGGCAGCGGTCAGGGCGAATGTCCAGCCACCTGATCCGTCTGCAGTGCCTGGAAGGTCTAGCTTGGTCGGACCGCGTAGCGCAAACTGCAGTACCCAGGCAGAGCTGCTGTAGTCGCTCCCGCGCACAGCCAGCGCCGGCTCCTTCCACTGGAGGGAATCGCCCGCTGTGAGTTCGGTTGGAATATTCATGGTTACCAGCTCGATGCTTTGAACCCACCACCAGGGCGGGGAAGATTAAATGACCGTGGCTTCTTGGTCGGCTGCGGCTTCGCCGGGGCCGGCGCGGCAGCGGGTTGCGCCGCTGGAACTGCTGCCGGCGCCTCGAAGATGTCCTTCTGTCGAACGGCATCCTCCAACATCGCCCAGTGAGATTCCTTGTACAGATGAATCTTGAGCGACCTGGCCGCATGCAACGCGTACACCTCGCAGTCCAGTGCCTCGTTGCGCACGCCCGACTTCTTCTGCCACACCTTTTTGTTACGCAACGTCCGATGAGGTGCCTTGACCTCACTGGTGATCTGCTCGTAGTAATCCGGGCGAACAGTCTTGTACCAGTGCATACGCCCCGGCCCCTTGCCCTGCAGACGAATCCGCCCCGCACCAGAGTCCTGCCCCAGCAGCAGATCCTTCGCTCGCTCGGTGCCGACCATGAACGGCTTCACGCCAAACTTCGCAGCCTTGTTCTGCCGGTTCGTATCGATGGACGGACGCGGCGGCGCGAAGATCTCCCGACCATCGTCGGATGAGGCCCCCTTCACGGCCAGATACCCACGGTTCAGGCGGTCCCGAACGAACGCATACACCGCGTCCGAAGTCTGACCATCCGACGAGTCGATAGACACTGCACGGATCGACAACTGGCTACCGCCTTCGTGCGGGATCGGTTTGGACAACAGCTGATCGAGGTCAATCCACGCCCCCTCATTCGGGATCAGGGTCTTGCCGTGGATCTCACCCCAGTAGAGCAACCAGCTTTCCTCCCCTCGTCCCCAGACACGGATGACCACCGCGATCCGGTCATGCTGCACGTCGCAGCCAGCAGTAACCACCAGGCCTCCCCACGGAACCACCAGCTCCTCGTAGTCCTCGGCCCGGTCCTTCAGGGCATCCAGGTCTGGGAGCTCGCTGGCGTATTCATACGACTTGCCCTCGGTGTTATTGCGGAAGACACGCATCTTCGTGTCGTCGCCCTGCGCCAGGGCGTGCTTGGCCGACAGATACTTCTCCACCAGGTGCGGCATGGTCGAGCCAGGGAACGGGGAATACACCTCGTTCAGCCAGAAGCCGGCGACGCCGTGGAAGGTAGCAGTCGCCCGCCACATGCCCTTTCGCACGTTGCGATTCTTCTCGGCATCGGTCCACAAGGCGCCACAATGCGGGCAGCGATACCGGGCCGAAGATGGAACCGCATGGCCGAAGACCTCATGGTGGATCTCGGGGTTGTCCAGCCAGACGACGTTTTCCCACTCCAGGACATGCGCCTCGCCGCACTCATGGCACGGGATGAAAAACTTGCGCTGGTCCGACAGCAGGTATGCCTGCTCGATCTTGCTGACGCCGGCAATCGTCGGTGTGCCGCCGAAGATGATCTTGCGGCGCGCGAAGGTCTTGGTGCGCTCCTCCAGGGAGGAGATCGTATCGCCCTGTTCCTTCACGTTGTCGTTACAGTCGTCCGGCTCTTCCACCGCAACCACGGGAGCGGGCGTCGACTTCACCGAGGCCGGCGAGTTGGAACCGACGAACTTCAGGAAACCACCGGGGAACTGTTTGAAGTCCACCCGGTTTTCCTTGTCTCGCTTCTTCGAGACCGGGATCTTGTCCATCAGCCGAGGCGTGGCCTCGACCATGGGCACGAACTTTTCGTCGTTGTATTCCTTCGCCGCCTTGTCCTTCGAGAACATGACGATGATCGGGCACGGATCGATATCGATCCGCTTACCCAAGTAGTTGTTGAGCACGCCGTCCGTCCAGGCAATCTGCGACGACTTCTGTGCGACCACCTTGAAGACCGCCGGATCATCCAGCGCCTCATGGATGCCATGCACCCATGGCGTGATGTCCGGGTTATACCGGCCGGGCTTGGCCGATGCCTTAGCCGATAGACCCCGATGGCGGCGCGCCCACTCGGTCGTCGTCAACTTCTCCGGCGGCACCAGCGTGGCCACCAGGCGCGTCAGCAAAGCGCCCACCGCTTGGGTCGTATCGGGCGAGCTGGCCGAGGGCGGCATACGTGTGTTCATTGAGGAGAGAGACATCGACATTCACTTCATACAAGGTGGACAGCTCGGATGCCAGCTTGTCGTCGCGCGCCAGCAGCTCGGAGCGGAATGCTCCGACCATGTTCATCAACTGCCGCTCCAGCTGCTCGACGTTGATCAGCAGGCCACGCTTCTCGGCGACCTGCAGCAGCTTCAGCTCCCGATCCACCCGCTCGGTCAGCACGCGCTCGCGCACCAGATCGAGGCCGTCTTCCGACTTGTGGCCGGCGGCCTGGGCGCGCAGCTGGCGGATGTACGCCTTGCGGATCTCATCCATGTCCGCCGTCTGCCAGGCCACGCCCAGTTTTTCGAGCAGGCGGCTCACGGCCGACTGATCCAGATCCAGATGGTCGGCGATTTGTTGCTGTGTGGGCATGGAAAATATGACCCCCTTAGGCGGCCAAAAAGTAGAGAAAAATCGCGATGCATACGCCCGTACGCACAGGTCGCGGGGAGGACCCGGCCGTTTATTTCTTGAGCAACAGGTAGTTGATCTCCTGCGCCAAGACCTTGGGGAACTGCTCCTGCACCCTGGCCATCACCTTGTCCTGGACGGTCTTGTTGCTGAAGCCCTTGGGCACGCTGACGGTGAAGAGTTCACCGATGGGCAGGCGACCCCGACCGAACTTGAATCGACCGAATGCCTGCCCGGTCTGCTGGAACGAACCTTTGTATCCCCCACGGGCGAACACGCCACGGTGGCCGGATCGCATTGACCGGATAAAGGCATGAGGGACGGTAATGGTCTTTCCCTTGATCCTGACCGTGACACCAGCCTTGGACTGGCGCGCGTTGAACGCGATCATCGGCAGCGGCTTACCTTCTGCTGTGACGACCGCCTGCAGCGATCCCCGACCAGCCCGGCGGATTGAGATGCTCTTGCTGATCACACGGGAACTGATCTGGTATTGATCCTTGATCTCCCGAGCTGCAGCAGTCTTACCCTGAGCCGCGACCTTATTGATCGCGCGGGTGGTGGCCTTATCACGCACGCCTGAGGCCAACTTGGTCATCTGTGCGGCGGCCTTGCTGATATCGGTCCGGACATCGAAACGAAACATATCTTCTCCAGTGCAAACGTCTGCACGCCCATACTGGTGGCCGCGTATGGCGGCGGCCTCGCCAATAATTCGGGCAAAAAAAAACCGCGCAGCAGATGCTTGCGCGGTTCTTACGGACTTCTGACGTGTATCGAAAACGGACTATATATGACCGCAATTTGGCAAGCAAGCTTTTTTTAGCCTGTGGAAAACTCCAGGGCGGCACGAATCGCACCCAACGCCTCAAGTTCCAGCACCTTCAGCTTGTCCTGAATATTCTTGGTGTGCCGACGAGCGGTGCGCTGATTCATGTGAACCCGGTCGGCTGCATCAATGACCGAGACCCGCTTATCGAAGAAGTTCATGATGATGGCCTCGCGGACATGCCCGAACGATATCCCCGTCACCTGGAACGCAGACCACTCCCGCAGATAGACAATTGACTCGCGCCACTCTGGCAGAGCCCGGTCACCCTGGCAGCAGGGGCAAGCTTCATACTTCGGCGAGAAGCGCGCCACGAGGCAATGCCTGTGAGCCTCACTCAGGCGATCAAGCTTCTTCCGTATCATGCCGGCCTGTGCCGCGCCATCAGTTGACACCAAGCCCTTACCCTGCCCCAACGCCTCCAGACTACCCAGCTTGGACATTGGTGACAAAGGATACTGCTGGCTCTGGAAGTTGAAGGCGAACTTCAGCGCCTCATGCTCATTGCGGAACAAATCGTTGATATCGATCCCAAAAACCGTGTTCATGTTTTCCCTCACTTGTCGCTGTTATTGCCGGTCAATGCCGGCGGCCGTTGCTTACCAAGCCACCGATTCATGACGCGCAGCTCTTTACTGCTCGATTCGATGACGATTTCGATGTAGACGGGTGGAAGCACGATCTGGCGCTCCTGGCTAACACCACGTTCGTCCCAATAGATCTCAACGCTCCCTCGCTTAAGAGGAGTTCCAATGTGCGAGCCATTCTCTTGCGCATAGAAGAGCGGTTCCCCACGAAGCGACCGCCGTATCTGCCGATCCACCGGAAGTAGTCCATGCTCTCTTCGAAGGTCATCGATCATGCTGGCGACCATTGGCATTTCCTGACGCAGATTGCTCATCCGACTAACCTCCCCTCGGACAAAAAAAGGTTGGCGGCAAGGTTGGACGGCGCAAAGCCAATACCCATGCGGCTTTGCCAACCTCCTAACCTCGCTAACCTACTTTTGAATGGATTTGAAAATAAAAAAAGGAAAAAGAAGTCCCTACGCGTGCGCGCGTATGCGCACGTGTACGTGAGAATGTGCAAAAAAGGTTGGGAGGTTGGCGAAGCCGCTATGGTGGCGGCTTTCAGCCGTCCAACCTTCAAAGTGAAGGGTTGGACGAGGTTGGGAGGTGAGACGAGAATCATCGCCTTTTCCGCACGCGCAACTTGCACGCACGATCCCTGGCAGGATGATACTCGGCAACACATCACAACGCTAGAAGGGGATCGCATAATCGCCCTCCTCCGCCATCTTTGGCTCGACAACAGCAGGCTTTGGACGCACGTAGAAATACTCCCGCGCCCCATTCGGATCACGCTCCTTTTCCCACCCCAGCTTGCGCATACACGCCGAAATGCGCATGGTCTCGTTCTTCGACTGCGAGAGCTTGCCGATCTCGATGTGCAAGGCCCGCGTAAGCAGCTCACGCGCAGTCACACGATCCAGCTTCCTAACACTCAGAGAATTGCCATCGGCATCAATTCCCTCTACGTAGTCGTACAGCCGCCCGATCCATTGGTCCGGGATCTCGCGATCATCCTGCGCCGGCATGATCAGGCGGACATCCTGGTCACGTGTGGCGTACCACTTAACCCCTTTGCGCCACATCGCGACGGCTTCACCGAACAACTGGTCCCTCACCTCGGCCAGGCCAACCGTGTCGACGCGACCACATTTCACAGGCCAGAAGCGGCGGCTGCCTGTTGGGTCTTTGAAGTACTGCCCTTCGTTCGTCGTCGCTGCAAACAGGGTGCGCCGAGGAAGGTTGCGCATACGCCTGCCATATGGCTCGCGGAAGCGGTCCTTCTTACTCGACATGAATGCTTTAACTGCCGTCACTTCGGACCGATTGAACTGCTCCAGCTCAGCCACCTCATACAGCAAGATCCCCTGGATCGAGAGATAGCCGTCCTTCTCTCCCATTCGGAAGGGAGTGTCCGCGTACCAGGCACCACCTAGAACCTCCAGCGCCGTAGACTTACCAGCGCCCTGGCCGCCCTCAAATACCGGCGCGCAGTCGTGCTTGATGCCAGGAACATAGGCGCGTGCAGCGAGACCGACAAGGAACATCGTGGAGACCAGGCGCGTGTAGTCGGAATCTTCAGCTCCCCAGTAGCGATGGAAGGCGTCAGCCACGCGGGACTGGCCATCCCACTTCGCCTCACACTCAGACATATAGTCCGTAACCGGATTGAATGCATGACGGCGGGCGACCTGCGCCACTGCCTTCTCGATTTCACCGATGCTCGACACGATCAGGCCGTAATGCTGACCGAGGAACAGGCCCAGGAAGAAGTCGTCACTTTCTGTCCACTCACCTGGCTCAGACTCCCAGGGAGGATCTCGCCGCTTCATCAGAAGTTCGGAGAACTTGTCGAAGGCCACAATCCCCTGGAGATCGGGATCATGCGTCAGCGCGAGGAAGACGTTTTCCCGACAGGGCTTCACACCGGTCGCCCCATAGAGCATCATCGCCTTGATCTGCGCACGGTCCATGCTGCCTGCGCCAGCCGGACGTTGGGGGACATCCTCTGGCGTAGGCGCATCGACCCATGCAGGCACGTCGTCATCGCTGACCGATGCTGGCGATGCGGGCGCGGCCGCCTCCTCCAAAGGCTCTGCCACCCAAGCAGGCCGCACGTGGGCAAGCCACGCACACACATCCTCTTTCGTTCCGCCCGCAGCAATCAGATCGGCCACATCCCAACCATCCTCGACCTCGCCCGGAGGAGGAATGTCGACGAACTGGATCGAGCAGCCCTGGGCAAAATTCAACTCAGCCACCGCTTGCATCGCCACCATGCCCGGCTGCTCGACTTCAGGCTTTACCTCGCCAGCCTTCGCGTGGTTCTCTTTGTAGCGCTGCGCATCGGCGTCTGCCCATAGGAGCAACGAACGGCCGGCCAGAAGCGACCAGTCAACTTTCTTGACCGCCTTCCCACCACCAGGCCAGGACACGACATCCCAGGCGTCGCCCACAGCGGCCCTAGCCGCGTCAGCGCACTTCTCTCCCTCTACCACCAAAACAGGGAAGCCTTCCCTGAGCGGTTGAGGAAGGTAAAGGGGCCGTGGCTCACGCCACTGAATCCAATGCCATTTCCTATTGCCGGTATTCTCGTCCTGCGCGTAGACGCATGGCAAAACTTCCTTGCCACCGTTCGATGTGACGAACCGGCAAACGATGCCTAAAAGCTGCCGCTGCTGGTCCCGATACTCCCAAACCATTTGCGGCCGTCCTCGCACTGGATGAGCGACCGGATACGGTAACGCCGCATCGGGAATAGGCAGAATCGGGCACCAGGAACTAGCTGATTTCTTCTCCTTCGGAGGCGCTCCTACCCCTTTGCCGGCTTGCGCAGGCGCTGATTTCTGTGGCAAGTGGGGAGTCCCGTTGGGAATCCTCTTGACCTTATCAGCGCCGTGAATAGCGATACCCAGCTCACTGGCTAGGCGAGCGCACGCCTTCCCTTGCGAGATTGATTCCTTTGCAGCGAAGAGCGAAATAGGATCACGGCCGGCTTCGCCGTCCATGGAAAAATCGGACCAAAAACCAGCTTTGTCGCCTTTCAGGCGAACACGCAATGATTTGCCGGCTTCGCCGGAAAGGGAACCAATGCAAAACTCGGCGCCATCAACCACGCCGTTGGGAAACCATTGGGCCAGCAGTGAATCCAGGGAGGCAAGTGCCGCCGCATTGACTGCATCGAAGTCCTCAAGCTCCACTCACCGGCTCCTGATCATGGCTGCAATAGATCTGGAACATCAGTGCCATGAGCTCCTGCATGGTGCGTTGAATCTCGTTAGAGATGCGCTGCAGGTCTGCCTTCTCACGGGCATCAATGTGGTTGTCATCCGTATAGGCGGTGTACGCCCGAGACAATTCGCCGAGACGCGCCCACAGTTCCTGGAACTTCGAATGCAGGTCTTCTCGGTCGACGCTGCCAGGCGTGATCAGCTTGACGAATACACCACCGCTCGCGACCGCAATGGCTTCAGCGAAGAGCGTGGTACTAGTGAATGCCTGCATCTCCAGCGAGTGCTGCGTGCGTACCGCTTGACCTTTACGCTCATAGACGCGATTTGAGAGCGCATCTCGCGTCATTCCCAAAGCGGCCGCCATGGCATCCCATCCCCCTGGGAAGGCATCAATCATTCCCTGGTGTGCTTGGCGTAAATTCATGTGTACTCCCTCGTATTTTGGCGAATATTGCGCCGTGATATATTCCGAAAACACTCAACAGCCCATTACTGGAGCCTTCGTGAAGAAAAATCGCCCGCCCCTGCTGACAATCGGTGACCTCAAAAGAATGCTCGCTGGATTCGATGACAACGACGAACTCGATTTCAGCGGACTGGATTTCTATCGGCTCAAGATCCGCGGCCCAAACTTGGTTCAGGTCGAGTTCAACCAACAGGTTTATCGGAATGCTGAAGGTGACGTGGTGGTTGAAAATCTTGAATAATTGAAATCGCCCAAACTGATGCAACGTCGCGTGTGACGGGCCGATACGATTCGGCAGTCACGCCATTGACTATCCGACGGAAGATGTAGCGCTCAGCTGCGCGTTCAATTTGCCAAACGTCGACTGGCTTGAGGGTGCTGGTGACCTTCTGATTTTTTGGCAGGGCGGCCGGCCCATCGGAATGGGTTCGGCACGCATAGCTATTGATGTAGTCAGCCACGCTGTCGGCAAGATGGTTCGCTGAATCCACGCTCAGGCGCAACCGGATAATGCCGTCGCGAGTCTCGAAGCCGATACCAATTTCATCGGTGCTATCGTCTACAGGGGTCGTATTGCGCCAGGATGCAGGTACATAGATAGCTGGTATTCGGGATTGACGGTCAGCCGCCCTGTGAAGCCGATATTGCTTGTCATCGACGTTGACAGTGAGCCTCGGTTGCAACACCTGGAAGAGCCGCGCCACCTCGGCCATACCGTCATTAAATTGCGTGGACGGCACTGCAGTCCCACCAGCCATACGCCAGAATTTGCGTTCGTGTTTCGGTTTGAATTTCACAATCCACTCCCTTTCATTGTGGTTTTCTCGATTGCCTGGCAGTCATATGCTTCGCCCCATCATTCAAAAAACATGAAGGAACGAGCATGAAGGCCGACAGATACTTAGTTCTCATCCACTTCGCGGCCAAGGTCACCAGGGCCAACTTGTCCGAAGTAGCCGTGCAGGTAACGCGCGCAGTCCGAAACACCCTGCTGAACTGTGAGGCGATTTGCTCGACCGCTTCCTCCGTCGCATTCGTGGGTGAGTCCCGTGCATCGGCAGACTCCCTATTCCGCTTACTGGCAAGCGATCTCCGGCCTGGCGACAACCTGAGTATTTTTTCGCTGGGGCAAGGCATTGCCACCTCGCACTCAGGCTTGCATAAATGGGCGACGCGCCAGGGAGTGATTCAAGCAGCGGAAACCGGCGACCCGTAAATATCCGGCCGCAGTTCAAAGCGAGAAACCTCGCCGCCAGTTGCTCGTTCGATTGAAAGACACCGTTCGGCGGGAGCGGATTTCCTCGCAACCCACTGTTGGACGGCCTGAGGAGTCACACCGACCTTCTCGGCAAGCTCTGTTTGTCCGCCCACCAAGCGGCAGGCTTTCTCAATTGAAGTTTCCATGCGCCGAGTTTAAAGGCTAACTTGTATGAATACAAGTATTTCTTCAAGAGACAATTACAAGCCCAGCTTGTACCATCGCGCGATGGAATTCAAAAACCGATTACAGCAGTTACTCCAAGCAAAAGACGGTGGGAACATGTCTGCCCTTGCTTCTTTCTGCGGAGTCACGCCTCAGGCGGTCCAGCAATGGATCGCGCAGGGTCGAACGCCCCGCGCGCATCGCCTGCAGCAAATTGCGGAATATTTTGGAATTACCGAAAAGGATCTTCTCTTTGGAGAAGATGTGCCAAACGTTGCGGCTGACACGCCGGAAGCTCCTGGCCTTCTTCCAGACTCCTACATTCAAGTTCGTGCATACGAACCCGGTGATGACGACTTTGTGACAATTAAAACAGTAAGACTCAAACTTTCAGCGGGCATAAGTGGGTACTCGACCGAACCCGAGCGCGGTGAGGGAATGCCGATTGTTTTTCAGAAGGAATGGCTGGAAAAGCACGGTTATTTCCCGGACAACCTTATCGCACTGAAGATCCGTGGTGAAAGCATGCGCCCCAAACTGGATGATGGCGACCTGGTAGTGATCAATACCGCAGACCGTATCCCGAAAGATAACCAGATATATGCCGTAAATTTTGATGGCGAGGACGTGATAAAACGCCTGCGTCGAGAGAATCGAGAATGGTGGCTTGTCTCGGATAATCCGGACCAAAAGAACTATCCAAAACAGATCTGCAGGGGTGCTAATTGCATCATCATTGGACACGTGATTTACATGCAAAGCAGAGCCCTCTAACGACGTTACGGTAAGCCATTCACCAGTCACTAAACCGCGCTCCACAAACCGCCTCTCAGGCGGTTTTTTTGTTTCTGGCACCGGGGAAATTAGGCACTTAACTTAAACTTTAAAAACAACACTTCTTAATACAAGTTTTACTTGTCGCTTTACAAGTTTAACTTTATTATCCCTCCATCTGTGCCGTGCACCCTAGATGGAGGATTAGATGCAATCAGTCCGCAAAAAAGCCGCAGCCATTCAGCTGCCAGCCAAGTTCAACTTCCTTGCCGGTCGCCGACCGCCGTCACGCCGAGAATGGCCCCTCAACACGCCAGTTTCGTCGGCGCAAGGCGTTGCAGCAAGCGAACCTTCGCGAGGCGCCAAATGACCCGCTTCCACCTGGCGCCGGAATCTGAGGCACGCTTCCGCGCCGTCACCCACAAGACCCTCCATGTCTCGCACGTGCGTCACAAGTGCGCATGCGGCAAGCAGACGACCGCCAAGGCCCTGACGCAGTACGGCCATTGCGTGAGCTGCCAGAAGACAGCGGAGAAGCATGCTCCCAAGATCACCTTCATCACCAGCCCCAGCGACAGACTTCTCCCCGACAACAACGACCGGCGCTTCGTCGCTTTCCCTTGCACCTGGACGAAAGCGAGGAAGGCATGAGCGCGCCCGAAACCCAGAGACTCCAGGTCTCGACACCGATCAAAGCCCTGCATTTATCCGTATCTCGCTGCGAAACTCGGTGCTGGGCCTCCCTTTTCTATACCTCCAAGGCACGCCCCAGCCAAATGCTGGCCTATGCAAGTGGACAAACACTCTCCAACGCGCGCGTTGAAGGCGTCGGTGACAATGTTTGGGCTCTATGGATAGGAGATACGGCGTTTGACATCGCCGCGAAGGAAGCTCCGAAGGTTGCCGCGTTTTTGGATTGCCAGATCAAGGAGCGCGCCGCATGAAAGCCTTCCTGCTGACAGTCACTCGCGAGAGCGGCGTCCCGCTGACCCTGACCATCATCGCGCACTCCTCTTTCGATGTGCATACGTCTGCACTCGATATGTTCGGCATGTGCAAGATCTCGGTGAGGCCAGCATGATCCGAACCGCCCTCACCCGCCTCATCGCCGCCATTGCGGCCGTCTATCTCCTGCTGATTGCCCAGGCATTCACCAAGAACGGCCCCGAGCTGGAGGCCTTCGTGGATCTCGGCCGCGAGATGACTATCGAGGAGCTACCGTCTGTCGATCAGCTGCGCTCCCTGTGTTCAGTCGAGTGGCCGAGGGATGTTGCTGGCCCTAGGACCGCAGAGGCCCGCCGTAATGCCTGCAGCGTATTCGGGGAGTGACCACATGCGCCACCTCCCCAAGACAGTCGCCCCACAGATGACGCTCCAGGAGCTGGGGCTTGCCGTCGCATCCAAGGCCGGCTGCTCGCCCCTGCTTGGCCAGGATGTCGCTCGTACGCTCCTAGACGAATTCAACTCAATGCTCGCTGCCGGCTACCAGCTCAGCGTCCCACAACTTTGCCGGCAGACCAGGCCGGGCCATACCACCTGGCGCATCGATGTCGCGAACCCGGTTCTCGGCTTCGCTGGTGCCCTGCTCTTCACCGTCCCCACCACTCACTAATCCGGAGATGACCATGAATCAAGTCACCCAAGCGCAGTTCGGGATGATCCCGCTGCAATTTATCGAGACCGATCCCAACCAGCCGCGACGGACATTTGATGAAAACGCCCTGCAGGAACTGGCGGATAGCATTAAGGTCAGCGGCGTTATCCAGCCCATCCTGTTGCGTACCATTGAAGATAGCGATACGCGCCTGCAGCTGGTCGCAGGCGAGCGCCGATATCGAGCATCCCAGATCGCCGGCCTGACCGAGATCCCCGGCATCGTGCGTCAGTTGAGCGATGCCGAGGTGGCCATTATCCAGCTAGTCGAGAATCACCAGCGCGCCGGCGTGCCACCGCTCGAAGAGGCCGAGGCTATGGCCCGCGCCATGCGCGACCACGGCCTAAAGATTGACGATATTTGCACCGAGCTGGGCGTTAAGCGCCGCTGGGCGTATTCACGCCTGCAGCTGCTTGACCTCTGCGCCGAGGCACGTATCGGCTTAAACGACGGTCGGCTTGCACCATCGACCGCATTGCTCATCGCCCGCATTCCAGTAGCCAGCCTCCAAGAGCGAGCTGCAGGCGAAGTTCTGACAAACAATGGAGCAGGCTCCCCCATGTCCTACCGGCAGGCTAAGACTTGGATCGAGCAACGCTACACCCTTGACATCAATCGAGCTGTATTCAGCCTGGTGGATGCGAAGCTCTGCAAGGCAGCAGGATCATGCGCAGAATGCCCGAAGCGTACCGCAAACGATCCCGATAAGTTCCCCGACATCACTGCAGACGTCTGCACTGATCCCGACTGCTTTGAAATGAAGACCGAGGCGCACAATACGGCTGAAATCGATAAAGCCGCAAAGAAGAAAATCCGCTTCTACGAATCTTGGGAGCAATGCAAGACGGAGCGCAACGGTGATCTGAGCACGGACTTCGTCCTGGCGCGTACCTTCGACCGGCTTATCAACGCCGATCACCAGAACATGCCTGTCGATGATTTGCTCGGCACCGACCGAATGCCCAAGCCTATTGGAATATTCAAGAATCTATCTGGACACATCACGAACATCTACTCGAAGAGCGATATCCAGTGCGCGCTCGAGAAGGCAGGCTTGGCCAGGACCGAAGCAGAAGAAGAGGAATTCGATAAGCAGGAAGAGCAACAGCGCATCGAACTGGCGAAGGAGAAGAAAGCGACGGACCAGGAAGACCCCGCCGCCGTTCTGCGCAACCGTCTTGGTGAGATCAACTGGAAGATCGCCAAGGCCTATAACGTTTTCCATGAAGATCTCCTGGAGGAAATCAAGGATCTCGTCGATCAGCAGACCTTACTGCCAATCTACCGGACTCTGGCTGTCTTCTCAGCAGGACAAGCAGCGCGCTCCGAACAACTCAGTTTTTCGCAGAAAGTGGATGAGTCGTATAACGTCGATTTTATGGAGGCAGCCGCCGTCGAGGAGTTGGTAGAGCACGCCTCCGATGAGGATGTATGCCGCTTGCACCTCGACGCGGTACTCAGCAACATTCCGAGTGTCTACGGTGGCGCCATCGATGGTGGCCTCATCAAGTTCGAGGACGAATGGGAAGAATGGAATTATCAGCACTATCAGACCCTCATCAAGCTCGGAAACATCTGCGGCATCGACATTGATCTGCTACGAGACAAGCACCTCGCCGAGCCACTGCAAGAGCTTGCCGAGGCAATGACGCCTACCAAGAAAGAGCCGACTGAAGAGCCCGCCGAGACACCCAAGCCCAAGGCCGCGAAGAAGCAGCCTGCTCGGCCCAAGAAGACTGCGCCAACCCCGGATGCTGATCCGAACGCTGCCTGGCCCTTCCCGAAGTCGAAGGACGGATCGTGAGCGGCCATCTGCGCAGTCGGGCAAAGCGCGCAGCCCGTAAACACAAGCACCAGGTCGTCCGCGACCACGGCGGCCTGACGATGGCACAGATGCCGTGGCGGATGCGCGCCACCTTTGGACCCGTCGAAGATATCCTGACGACGCTCGAGACTACTGGCGACATCGATGCGGACAAGGATGGCGCGGTCTATCGCGCTCCCAGCAGCCACATTTGGTACGAGCTCGCCGGTGCCATCGAGGGCTTCGCCGAGTTCTACGAGGCGCACGCCCGCATCAGCGGCCGCGAGATGCCCACGAGCTCACTCCGCCAGTTGGCGAACAAATTTGCCTACGGCGTGATGATCTTCCAGTCGGATATTGATGCAGTCCGCCGCGACCTCGCGATCCTCAAAAAGGAGACGCTTCCCATGACGGAGCACTACACCACCACCATCATCCAGAGCATGACAGAGGATGTATGAATAGCCCGATCAAATTCTTTTTGGACATGCATGAACTGTGCATAGCGACAACACTGAGCGAAACTACGATACAGAAGCTCATCCGAGAGCAGCAGTTCCCCGCACCTCGCCATCTCGGCGGCCGACGCGTAGGCTGGTTGGTGAAGGAGGTCTTGGAGTGGGCAGAAAACCGTCCAGTATCAGACCTGCCGCCACCACCCAACACGGGAGCTAGAAAGCCGAAGCCCAAGCAGAAAAAGCTGGAGGTGAAATGATGAAGCGCACCAAAAACAAATACCCGAGTTCCCCATTTATGGGGACTGATATGCTTCAAGAAAACTCAAACATGCGCCCCCTGATCAGAATGCTTGCGTCTCAGGCTGTTAAGAAATGGCTGATCGGAAATCCACCAAATATCGAAACGTCAACAACACATGATGGCAATGAAGGCAACGATCTACGCACGGTATAGCAGCGACAAACAGAGCGAAACATCTCTCGACGATCAGTTACGTGTATGCCGCGCCCGGGCTGACCGGGAGGGCGCAACGGTCGAATTCGAGCGCTGCGATGCTGCCATCTCTGGCTCGACCGCAGTGGGCACCCGCCCTGCCGGCAACGCGATGCTGGCTGACGCGCTCGCCGGCCGCTTTGATCTGCTACTGGTGGAAGGCCTGGACCGCCTTGCACGCGACCAGGTCGAGCAAGAGCAGATTGTCCGTCGCCTGGAGCATCGTGGCATCCGGATCATCGGCGTTTCGGATGGCTACGACTCGCGGCACAGCGGTCGCAAGATAATGCGTGGCGTCCGAGGGCTGATCAACGATCTCTACTTGGACGACCTGCGCAGTAAGACGCATCGAGGCCAGGCCGGCCAGGTGGAGCGGGGATATATCGCCGGCGGGAAGTCGTATGGATATGACATCGTGAAGGCGGACGGCGGGAGCACGTACAAGATCAACGAAAGCCAGGCACGCTGGGTCGTTTGGATTTTCGAGCAATATGCCGCTGGAAACAGCGTGCAGCGGATCGCCCATGAACTGAATAACCAGGGCGTATCATCGCCGCGCGATAGCACGTGGGCCGTGTCCGCCATCTATGGCAGCCCGGTGAAGGGCTCGGGCATCTTGAATAACTCGATGTATGTGGGACAGTACGTCTGGAACAGATCTCAATGGATCAAAGACCCGGATACCGGCCGGCGCCAAAGAACAGAGCGCCCCCGACAGGAATGGCAGATGGCCAGTCTGCCGGAGCTGCGCATCATTGATGACGAACTCTGGCGCCGCGTGCGCGAGCGCATTGATGCCGGACGGGACGAACATGGGCGTAAGCGCCAGGTCCGGCCAGCGACGACTCTCTTTGGCGGGATGATGCTCTGCCCCCACTGCGGCGGGGCCGTGGTAGCGATCAATGCTGACCGCTACGGCTGCGCGGCCGCGAAGGATCGTGGCCCGGCCGTGTGCAAAGGTTTCTCCATCCCAAGAGACCTGGTTGAAAAGCGCCTGATTTCGATTATCCGGGCAGAGCTGCTGTCACCGATGGCGGCCGCAGAGTTTGAAAAGGCTTTTGAAGAGTTGCTGATAGAAAATACCGGCTCGACCGAAGATGTGGCCCAAGCTACTAAACGGATCACCCAGCTCACAGCAGAGATCGGGCGAGTGATTGACGCCATCACAATGGTCGGCGTCTCGGAGGCGCTGGCCGCCAAGCTGAAGGCTTTGGAAAATGATCGTAGCGCGCTGCAGCGCCGGCTCGCACTCAAAGCGGCAAGTGAGGCGGCACGCACGCCCAATGTCGGCAGCATCTTCAATGAGATCCTGATGAACCTGACGGATGCGCTGCGGGAGAACCCATTGATGGCCAGGAAGATCCTGGGCGATATCTTCGGCTCGATCCAGCTGGAGGTGAGGGAAGATAACCAAGTGTGGGCCAGAATGGCAACGGCCCGGCTACTTAAGCAAGTAGCCGGGCCGTCTATATCGGTGGTTGCGGGGGCAGGATTTGAACCTACGACCTTCGGGTTATGAGCCCGACGAGCTGCCAGACTGCTCCACCCCGCGTCTGAAGAAATAGATTATACGACATATCCGCCCCCGATGCAAACTTCCGCTGAGAATACTTTGCCTGAAGCACGTGCGTCATGCTGCGCATGCCTTGCAGAGGCATCGCGATTTGCACAGGGAAGGATGCATGCATAAAAGAGTAACCCTGATAGCGACAGTGATACACTTCTACCTCGCATTTGCCGTGAATCATCATGCCGACGATGGCGCATTATTTGCCGCCCGACGTTCCTACAAAAACACGCCTACCGCCTTTTATGAAATTTTGTTCTGAATGCGCTCATCCGGTTTCGTTGCAGATTCCTCCCGATGACAATCGCCCTCGCTTCGTGTGCGGCAATTGCGGCGCCATTCATTACCAGAATCCAAAAATGGTGGTCGGTTCGATCCCGGTCTGGGAGCGTGACGGCGAAGTGCGCGTGCTGCTGTGCAAGCGCGCCATCGAACCGCGTCACGGCTACTGGACCTTGCCGGCCGGCTTCATGGAAAACGGTGAAACCACCACCGAAGCCGCCGAACGCGAAACCGAAGAAGAAGCCGGCGCACGCATCAAGCTGGGCGCGCTGTTCTCGCTGATCAACGTGCCGCACGTACATCAAGTGCATTTCTTTTACCTGGCCGAACTGCTCGACCTCGATTACACCGCCGGCATCGAAAGCCTGGAAGTCACGATGTTCAGGGAAGACGAGATTCCCTGGGCTGACATCGCCTTCCCGACGGTGGAATATACCTTGCGTTCCTTCTTTGCCGATTTAGCCAAAGTGAAAACCGGCGATGGCGTGTTCGGTCTGCACACCGACGATATTCGCAAACGCATGGTGCAACCGGAACAGCCTGACTAATTTACGGAACAGCGCATGATTTCCTGGCTGGATGTCGATTCGCCCTTCCCCGATGTGTCCAAGGCGCTGGCCGAACCGGCCGGTTTGCTTGCCGCCGGCGCCGACCTGTCGCCGCAACGCCTGCTCGAAGCCTACCGCCGCGGCATCTTCCCGTGGTTCTCGGAAGGCCAGCCCATCCTGTGGTGGAGCACCGATCCGCGCATGGTGCTGTACACCGATCGTTTCATCATTTCCGACAGCCTCAAGAAAACCCTGCGCAAGATCGAGCGCAGCCGCCATACCGACCGCCGCTGGGAGATCCGTTTCGATTCGGCCTTCCGCGACGTCATGCGCGCCTGCGCCGGACCGCGCCGCGATGACGCCGGCACCTGGATTTCCAAGGACATCGTCGACGGCTATTGCGGCTTGCACCGCGCCGGTTATGCGCATTCGGCGGAAGTCTGGCTGGAAGGGAAGCTGGTCGGCGGCGCTTACGGCGTGTCGATCGGCCAGATGTTCTACGGGGAATCGATGTTTGCGCGCGTGACCGACGCCTCCAAGGTGGCGCTGGCGTACCTGGTGCATTTCCTGCGCCGGCACGGCGTGCAGATGATCGATTGCCAGCAGGAGACGCCGCACCTGGCGTCGCTGGGCGCGATCCCGATTCCTCGCAACGACTTCATCAACCACCTGCGCGTGGCCATCGAGGCGCCGCAGATCGGTTTCTGGCATCCGCTGGACCTGTTTCCGCCGGCCTGACGCCCGGCCCTCTTGCCTTGAAGCCCTGCCGACGGTGCAGTTACTGCCGCCCCAAAGTAGTGTAAATTACAGGGAATCGTGACGAAATCGTTACACCGCCGCGCACAGCGAAGCGACTGCCAATGATTGCAACACCAGGACGCCCATGACGCATCTCAAAGACCTGCCGTTTTCCACGTTGCAGTTTTATGCAACGGCTCCCTATCCCTGCAGTTACCTGGATAACCAGCAAGCCCGCTCGCAAGTCGCCACGCCGTCGCACCTGATCAACGCCGATGTCTATTCCGAACTGGTCAAGACCGGTTTCCGCCGCAGCGGCATCTTCACCTATCGCCCCTATTGCGACGGCTGCCAGGCCTGTACGCCGGTGCGCATCAAGACCGCCGAATTCATCCCCAACCGCAGCCAGCGCCGCGCCTGGAACAAGAACAGCGGACTGGTCACGCTGGTCACCAACCTGACGTACGCCTACGAGCATTACGAGCTTTACCTGCGCTATCAATCAGTGCGCCACGCCGGCGGCGGCATGGACCAGGACAGCCGCGACCAGTACGCGCAGTTCCTGCTGCAAAGCAAGGTCAACACGCGCCTGGTGGAATTCCGCGAAGCCGACGGCACGCTGCGCATGGTCAGCATCATCGATGTGCTCGACGACGGCTTGTCATCGGTCTACACCTTCTACGATCCCGATGTCGAAGGCTCGTCCTACGGCACCTACAACATCCTGTGGCAGATCGAGCAAGCCCGCCAGCTCGGCATCCCCTACGTCTACCTTGGCTATTGGATCAAGGAAAGCGCCAAGATGGCCTACAAGACCAACTTCCAGCCGCTGGAAGCATTACAGAACGGCAACTGGACTGCATTGCGCGAATAGCGCGGAGAGTGTCATCTCGTACGCGCCGTTTGCGCGGAAAAGCGCCCCGGACACGTTAAAATGGCGGCACTTTTTCTTCCGGCTTGCTTGCCGCTCACGTCCGTTTCCTTTCAGCCCATCACCGTGTCCGATAAATTCCTCTACGCCCTTGCCCGCCCGCTGCTGTTTTCGCTCGACGCAGAATCCGCCCACCACCTGACCTTGCCCGCCTTGCGCCGCGCCGCCGCGCTCGGCCTGACCGGCTTCATCAGCAAGCCGGCCGCCGATCCGCGTACGGTCATGGGCGTCACCTTCCCCAATCCGGTCGGCCTGGCCGCCGGCCTGGACAAGGACGGTTCCTACATCGACGGCCTGGCGGCGCTCGGTTTCGGCTCGATTGAAATCGGCACGGTCACGCCGCGCGCGCAACCGGGCAACCCGAAGCCGCGCATGTTCCGCCTGCCGGCTGCGCACGCCATCATCAACCGCATGGGCTTCAACAACGGCGGCGTCGACGCCTTCGTCGCCAACGTGCAAGCCTCGCGCTTCTACCAAGGCAAGCAAGGCGTGCTCGGTCTGAACATCGGCAAGAACGCCGACACCCCGATCGAACGCGCCGCCGACGACTACCTGCACTGCCTGGAAAAAGTCTATCCCTACGCCAGCTACGTCACCGTCAACATCTCGTCACCCAACACCAAGAACCTGCGCCAGCTGCAAGGCGCGTCCGAACTCGATGCCCTGCTGTCGCAGTTGAAGGATGCGCAACTGCGCCTGGCCGACCAGCACAAGCGCTACGTGCCGGTGGCGCTGAAAATCGCGCCGGACATTGACAGCGAACAGATCAAGAACATCGCCGACGCGCTGCTGCGCCACAAGCTCGACGGCGTCATCGCCACCAACACCACCATCACGCGCGACGCCGTCAAGGGCCTGCAATACGGTGAAGAAGCCGGAGGCCTGTCGGGTGCGCCGGTGTTCGAATTGTCGAACCAGGTGGTGCGCGGCCTCAAGGCCGAGCTCGGCGACGCGCTGCCGATCATCGGCGTCGGCGGCATCCTCAGCGGCAGCAACGCCAAGGCCAAGATGGAAGCCGGCGCTTCGCTGGTGCAGTTGTACTCGGGCCTGATCTATCGCGGCCCGGCGTTGGTCAAGGAATGCACCGACGCCTTGCGCTAAACCGCTCCGGCATAAAAAACCGCCGTTGCATTTGCATGCAACGGCGGTTTTTTCTTGCAGGATCAGTTCAAGCGTACTAGAGCACCTTGCGCAGGAAATCGCGCGTGCGTTCGTTCTTCGGCTCGCCCAGTACCTGCTGCGGCGGACCTTCTTCCATGATCACGCCCTGGTCGATGAACAGCACGCGGTCCGAGACTTCGCGCGCGAAACCCATCTCGTGCGTGACCACCACCATCGTCATGCCCTCTTCGGCCAGCGTCTTCATCACGGTCAGCACTTCGCCCACCAGTTCCGGATCGAGCGCCGAGGTGGGCTCGTCGAACAGCATGACCTTGGGCTCCATCGCCAGCGCACGGGCGATCGCCACGCGTTGCTGCTGACCGCCGGAGAGCTGGTTCGGGAAGGCGTCGATCTTATCCAGCAAGCCGACTTTCTGCAGCAGCTTCTCGGCCACCAGCACCGCCTCGCGGCGCGACAGTTTCTTCACCTGCATCGGCGCCATGATCAGGTTTTCCAGCACCGACATGTGCGGGAACAGGTTGAAGCGCTGGAACACCATGCCGAGGCCGGCGCGCAGCGTGTTCAGGTTGACGTGCGGATCGTTGACCTTGACGCCGTCGATGAAGATCTCGCCGTCGGTCGCTTCTTCCAGGCCGTTGAGGCAGCGCAGGAAGGTGCTCTTGCCCGAACCGGAAGGTCCGATCACGCACACCACTTCGCTCTCCCTGATCTCGCAGTCGATGCCGCGCAGGATGTGTGCTTCACCGTATTGCTTTTGCAATTGCTTGACGCTGATCATCGCGCATCTCCTTTGCCGTAGCGGTTTTCAAGATGCCGCACGAACGCCGACAGCAGCAAGGTAATCGCCCAATACACCAGCGAGATCGTCAGGTACGGCTCCCAGTAGCGCGCATAGGCGCCCGACACCGTGCGCGCGGCATAGGCCAGCTCGGCCAGGCCGATGGCCGACGCCAGCGATGAATCCTTGACGATGGCGATGGCGTTGTTGCCCAGCGGCGGCAGCATGCGGCGGAACGCCTGCGGCAGCACCACCTTGCGCAGCGTCTGCATGTAGGTCATGCCGAGCGAACGCGACGCCTCGCTCTGGCCGCGGTCGATCGACTGGATGCCGGCGCGGAAAATTTCCGACACGTAGGCGCCCGAGTTGAGCGTGATGGCCAGCACCGCCGACGCAAACGCGCCGTACTGCGAACGGATCTCGCGCGCGATGTCGCCGCTCAGAATCAGGCCGCCGCTCGGATTGATCAGCATCGGCATCAGCGCGAAGTGGATCAGCAGGATCTGCACGAACAAGGGCGTGCCGCGCAGGAAGCTGACGTAGAAGCGCACCGGCAGCTGCACCGCGTAACGCAGGAAATATTTCCAGAAACCGTGGCGCGCCTCAGCCAGCCGGCCGACGCCCAAGGCCAGGCCCCAGCACGTGCCCGAGATGACGCAGATCAGCGCGACCTTGATGGTCATCCACGTGCCCTCGATGAACAAGGGCAGGTACTCGCCGATGATTTCCCATTGGAAGAAAGAATTCATGAATGGAATCCGGGTAAAAATCTGCCCACGTCTCGCAAAGAAGACGTGGGCATTGAGAAGAAGTACTTAGATGTGCGGATTGCGGATTATTGCAGCGGCAGCGTCGGCACGTTGGCGTCGAACCATTCCTTGTAGATCTTGGCGTAGGTGCCGTCGGCAACGATCTTCTTCAGGCCGGCGTTGATCTTGTCCTGCAGTTCCTTGTTGCCCTTCTTGACGGCGATGCCGAAGTATTGACGGGTGAACTTGGCGTCGCCGACCACCTTGAATTGTTTTTCAGGATGGCTCTTGATGTAGAACTTGATCACGCCGACGTCGCCGATGGCGGCATCAACGCCGCCGCGGTACAGCTCTTCCAGCATCAGCGGCGTGTTGTCGAAACGGTGGATGGCGGTGCTGGACTTGCCGACTTCTTCCGACAGGATGATGTCGCCGGCGGTCGAGTTGACCACGCCCACTTGCAGCTTCTTCAGGTCAGCCAGCGCGGCGACCTTGGAGCCGGCGCCGGTGATGATGACTTGCTCGGCCGGGAAGTACGGCAGCGAAAAGTCGACCATCTGGGCGCGCTTCTCGGTGATGGTGATGCCGGAAATGATGATGTCGCGGTCACCCTGGCCCAGAGTGGCGAAGATGCCTTCCCATGGTGTGCTGACCAGCTTGATCTGGAAGCCGGACGCCTTGGCGATGGCCTTGATGATGTCGATGTCGAAACCGACCAGTTCCTTCTTCGGCGTCTCGAATTCAAACGGACGGTAAGTGCCGCCGGCGCCGACGACGTAAGTCTGGTCTGCTGCCTGGGCCGAGACGGCGGTCAGCGACAGAGCCAGCACGCTGCCTGCGAGCAGGACGAGTTTCTTGAGCGACATTGTTTTTCTCCCTGAATAAGCTTGTAGATAAATTTATGAAATGAGCTTGTTGATGAATTCTTGTTGCTTCCCGGGGCTGGATCCGAATTTGCGCAAACGCGCTGCAAAGCCGCCGCCCGGAGCGCGGAACCCGACATGATCCGGGGTATGCAGCGATCAGTCAACAGCCAATTTATTGATTTTTTATTACTTTTTTATCGAATCAATGTCGATTTTCCAAACAGGCTCTCCACCAGCTCCACCACCAGTTCAGCCGTCTGGTTGCGCACGTCGCAGGCCGGATTGAGCTCCATGACGTCAAGCGATGCGAGCCGGCCGGTGTCGGCGATCATTTCCATGCATAACTGGGTTTCGCGGTAAGTCGGTCCACCCGGCACTGCCGTGCCCACACCCGGCGCCACTGCGGGATCGAGGAAATCGATGTCGAAGCTCACATGCAGATGGGTGCCGGCGTCGATGCCCGACAAGGCCTGCTCCATGGCCACGCGCATGCCATGCTCGTCGATGTGGCGCATGTCGTAGACGCGCAGGCCGAGTTCGTGCAGGTGGCGCTTTTCGTCGCGATCGACGCTGCGAATGCCGACCTGGCGGATCGCATCCGGTTGCAGCACGGGTATTACTCCGCCGATGTGGGTGAGCGCATCGGGGCCGTTGCCCAGCAGGCACGCCACCGGCATGCCGTGGATGTTGCCGGTCGGCGTCGAGTCGCTGGTGTTGGCGTCGGCATGGGCATCCAGCCACAGCACCAGCAGCTTCTTGCCCTGCTCGCGGCAATGCTGCGCCACCGCCGCAATCGACCCGATCGCCAGCGCGTGGTCGCCGCCCAGCAGCACCGGAATCTGCCCGCGGTGCAAGGCGCCGTGCACCGCTTCATGCACTGCGCGATTCCAGGCCACCACTTGCTCCAGATGACGGAAACCCTGCACCGGACCTTGCTGCGGATTGGGCGGGCCGCTGACGTCGCCGCCGTCGGTCACGGCGAGGCCATGCTGCTGCAAGGCTTGCTGCAGGTTCGCCACGCGCAACGCTTCCGGCCCCATCGAGGCGCCGCGACGGCTCGCGCCGATGTCGGTGGGAGCGCCGATCAGGCGGATTTCCTTGCTGCGGTTTTCTTTCATTTGTTTCCTTCGGTTTCCATGGTTGATTGTTCAGGCGTGCAGCAGGTTCAGTGCGGCAGTGAATGTTTCCGTCGACTCGCCCTTCACGGCGGCGCCGTACAAATCCTTGGGATCGGCCAGGTCCGGCACCAGGTCGATCTGCTGTGTGAATCGTGCGTCCAGTTGTTCGTCCAGATAGCGCAGCGCCGAAAAATCCTCCAGCGCAAATCCCACCGAGTCGAACACCGTTACCTCGTCGTCGCCGACACGCCCGCTGGCCGCGCCTGCCAGCACTTGCCACAACTCGGTCACGGCGAACTCCGCCGGCATCTGTTGCAACTCGCCCTCTATGCGCGATTGCGGCTCGAACTCCACCACCACGCGCGCCCTGCTCAACACCTCGCGCTGCAACTCCGTCTTGCCGGGACAATCGCCGCCGACGGCATTGAGGTGCATGCCTGCTTCCACCATGTCGGCAGTGACGATCACCGCCCGACGCTTGTCCGCCGTGACGGTGGTGACGATGTCGGCGCCGCGCACGGCCTGGTCAACGCTGCCTGCGCGCACGATGCGCAAGTCCGGATACGCGCCCAGGTTGCGGCACAGCTTGTCGGTGGCCGCCGCATCGACGTCGAACACGCGCAGTTCATCAATTCCAAGCAGGCGATGGAAGGCAATCGCCTGGAATTCGCTCTGCGCGCCGTTGCCGATCAGCGCCATCACGCGGCTGTCCGGCCGCGCCATGTGCCGCGCCGCCAGCACCGAGGTCGCCGCCGTGCGCAAGGCCGTGGTCAGCGTCAGTTCGCTCAGCAAACGCGGATAACCGCTGCCGACGTCGGCCAGCACGCCAAAGGCGGTCACCGTCAGCAAACCGTGTGACGTGTTTCGTGGATGTCCGTTCACATATTTGAAGGAATACAGCCGCCCATCCGAAATCGGCATCAGTTCAATCACGCCCACGGCCGAATGACTGGCCAGGCGCGCAGTTTTGTCGAACTGTTGCCAACGCAAGTAGTCTGCTTTGATAGTGGCCGCGAGCCCTTCGATGACCTGCTCCAGCGGGCGCGTGGCGAGGAAGGACTGCAATTCCCGGGTTCCGATGTACTTGACCATGATGAATGGTGCGGCTTGACGCCGCTTTTGCTGCGATGAAGGAAATTTTACAGATGAACATTGGAAATTTGCTTTCTTTATCCTATAAATAAAGACATGCTTATGCAGCTTTATTTCGTAGCTCGAGCTTAACGGGAGGTTCCATGGACAAACTTGACGTCAAGATCCTTGAATTGCTGCAACAGGACGGTCGCATGAGCAATGTCGACATCTCGGAAAACATCCACCTGTCGCCGCCGCAATGCCTGCGCCGCGTGCGCGTGCTGGAAGAACAAGGCGTGATCCGGCGTTACGCCGCGCTGGTGGCGCCGGCGGCGGTGGGGCTGGACGTCACGGCGTTTGTCGCGCTGTCGCTCGACCGCGCGCAGTTCAAGCAGGTGCGCGAGGTTGAAAGCGTGATCCGCGACTTTCCGGAAATCATCGAGTGCTACACGATTTCAGGCGACTTCGATTATCTGCTCAAGGTGGTATCGCACGACCTCAAGAGTCTGTCGCACTTCCTGACCGATCGCCTGATGCAGGTGCCGGGCGTGGCCGGGCTGCGTTCGATGATCTGCCTGGAAGAAGTCAAACCGCTGTCGGGATTACCGATCAGGCTGGAGGATCGTTGAGTACGTCCGCGGGAACATAGGAACCCTGCTGCGTCACGAAACCATCGAAGGCTTGCAGTAGCGGCAAGTACCTGGCGGCGGCGTCCTCGAGCTGCCCCAGCGCATGACAAGCGGCTTCCAGCGTCGACAATTGATCGGCGCGATGCGCCTTGCGGATGCGATATTGCGAGGCCGGCGGATCGACCAGCGGCAAGCGCGGCAAGACCTGCAGCAAGGGATTCAGATACAGCATCTTGCGGCTCTTGCGCCAGGTGGCGTCGAGAATCACCAGCCGCAGCCGCTCTGGCGTGGACAGATCGGGCAAGGCGCCGGCCGGTTCGCCCGGCGTGCGTGGATACAGCAACACCGGCTGAATGCCTCCGCCGAACAGCAAATCCCGCAATACCGCTTCATCGAATTGCTCACCCTGCGCCAGCACGCTGTCCGTCAGGCTCAGGTGCAGCAGGCGCCCGCTGCCCTTGGCCTGGGCGACTTCCAGCGGATGCTGCAGGATCAACACCTGCGCCGCTGACGGTAGCGGCCGGATCCAATTGCAAATGCAACTGCTCTGCGCGCGCAGGCAACGTTCGCACATGGCGCGTTTGGAAGACGAATCAGCGCCCGTCACTTGATGTATTCCTGCAAACCCGCCGCCAGCGCATCGAATGCCACACGCACGCGCGCGCTGTTGCGCAGGTCTTCGTGCATCACCACCCAGGTCTCCAGCGCGAACGAAAACTGCTTTGCCAGCACGCGCACCAGGCTGGCGTCGCGTCGTGCCAGCGGCGTCTGGCAAAAACCGATGCCGTAACCGGCGCGGATCATCGCCAGCTGCGCAATGTCGCTGCTGGTGCGCAACGCGAACTGGCTGCGGCGCAAGGCCGGCATGTGTTTGGCGGCGCTGCGGATGAAGGCGGTTTCCTTGTCGAAACCGATGATGGCGTGCTCGTTCAGTTGCGCGAGATCTTTCGGCGTGCCGTGCTGCGCCAGGTAATCCTTGTGCGCATGCATGCCCAGTTCGATGGCGCCGATACGGCGCGCGACCAGCACTTCCTGGGTCGGCTGCACCATGCGCACGGCGATGTCGGCTTCTCGCTTGAGCAAGTCCTCGATGCGGCTCGACAGGGCCAGTTCGATCACCAGTTCCGGATGGCTGCGCTTGAGCGCCAGCAGGATGGGCGGCAGCACTTCGACGCCGATCACTTCGCTGGAGGTAATGCGCACCGTCCCGCGCACCTGATCGCCGGCGCCGCCATGCGCCGAGGCCGCACGCATCAGCGCCGCCGTGGTGGCGGCCAGGCTTTCGGCGTACGGCTGCAGGCTGAGCGCCGCCTCGGTCGGCATGAAGCCGTGCTGCGAACGCGTGAACAAGGCAAAGCCGACCGCCTGCTCCAGCGCGTCGACGTGACGGCCGATGGTCGGTTGCGTCAACCCCAGCGCACGCGCGGCGGCAGAGAGCGAGCCTTCCTGCAATACCGCGAGGAAAGAGCGATACAACTCCCAGCCGGGATCGGCGACGGTTCTTTTATCCATACAAATAAGTATAGCATCACGATACTTTTAACCAATTCCATTTAACCCACATTTACCCGACACTCCTCTCATCGCAACGAACAATCAGCGAATCAGACAATCAGGAGTGAATGATGGCAAACGAAAAAAACGTATTGATCCTCGGCGCCACCGGCGGCATCGGTGGTGAAATGGCGCATCGCCTGCATGCGCGCGGCTGGCACGTGCGTGCATTGCATCGCCAGGCCGGGCAGATCGCGGCCCGGCCTGGCATGCACAAGTTCGACTGGGTCAGCGGCGACGCCATGCAGCAGGCCGACGTGGTGGCCGCCGCGCGCGGCGTCGACGTGATCGTGCATGCGGTCAATCCGCCCGGTTACCGGCGCTGGGCCGAACTGGTGCTGCCGATGATGGACAACAGCATCGCCGCCGCCCAGGCCTTCGGCGCGCGTATCGTGCTGCCGGGCACGGTCTACAACTACGGCCCGGACGCCCTGCCCGAGCTACGCGTCGATTCGCCGCAGCACCCGGTCACGCGCAAGGGCGCGATCCGCGCGCAGATGGAACAGCGCCTGCAAACCGCGGCGACCAATGGCGTACGCAGCCTGATCGTGCGCGCCGGCGATTTCTTCGGCCCGCATGCCGGCAACAACTGGTTTTCGCAGGGGCTGGTAAAGCCGGGCAAGACGCCGGCCTCCATCATCTATCCCGGCAAGCCCGGCATCGGCCATCAGTGGACTTACCTGCCCGACCTCGCGGAAACCATGTCGCGCCTGCTGGAGCGGGAGTCGTCGCTGGAGAGCTTCGCGCGCTTCCACATGAACGGCCACTGGGACGCCGACGGCACGCAAATGACGGACGCGATCCGCCGCGTGCTCGGCAATGCACGGCTGCCGGTGCGCGGCTTCCCGTGGTGGCTGCTCGGCCCGGCCGCGCCGTTCGTGCCGCTGTTCCGTGAAATGAAAGAGATGCGCTACCTGTGGCAACAGCCGGTGCGCATGGATAACGTGCGCCTGCTGCAGGTACTTGGTGAAGAGCCGCATACGCCGCTCGATGAGGCCGTCCGCGCCACGCTGCGAGGGCTCGGCTGTCTTCCCGCGCAAGCCGGAACGCAGGCTCGCGCGGCGTAGGAACACATCAATCGAACATCACACCGCCAGCCACGGCGGCGCAGCTTCCTTCAGGTCGATCTTCCTGGGAATCAATTTCAGGTCGAAGAAAGTATCCGCGATGCGCTGCTGCTCCGCCAGGATGGCGCCGGTGATCGGTTCGGTGCCGAAGCTGTAGCGGCCGACCATGATATCGACTACTGGTTTCGGCAAGCCAAGCACCGTCGACAGTTCCGCCGACAAGGCCGCATGGTTGGCCTTGGCCCAGACGTCGATCTGGTTGAGTTCATCGATGATGAGGTTGATGACGTCCTTGTTCTTCTGCGCATAGTCCTTCGATGAAAAATAGTAGGCGCGATTCTTCACCACGCCGTTGGCATCCGCCAGGATCTGCGCCGACAAGGTGCTTTGCGCGGCCGCCAGATAAGGCTCCCAGATCGCCCATGCATCGATGGCGCCCTTTTCGAACGCGGCACGCGCGTCGGCGGGCGACAACCAGACCGGGTTGACGTCGGCATAGCGCAGGCCGGATTTTTCCAGCAGCTTGACCAGGAAGTAGTGAACGTTGGAACCCTTGTTCAGGGCGACCTTCTTGCCCTTCAGATCGGCCACCGACTTGATGGCGGAACCGGCCGGCAGCAGGATTCCTTCCAGCCCGGGACGGGGCACGGTCGCCGCAACATAGACCAGCGGCGACCCCGCCGCCTGCGAAAAGATCGGCGGGGCTTCTCCGACGTCGCCGAAGTCGATGGAGCCCACGCTGAGCGCTTCCAGCTGCACCGGACCGGCCGAGAATTCTATCCACTTGATCGAGACGCCCAAAGGCGCCAGGCGTTTTTCCAGCGTGCCGCGGCCTTTCAACAGACTGAGCAAGCCCTTCTGGTAACCGATGCGCAGCTCGCGCGTGGCGGCCGAGGCGGAGAGTGGGAACAGCGACGTCAAGGCAGTAAAGGCGGTGAGAGCGCTGAATCCTGCCCCACCCTTGAGGACGTTGCGACGCAAACTGTCGACGGCGGAGGCGGTATTCGATTTCAAGGTAGTTGTTTTTTTCATGTGTTTTTTATGATTGATCAAGTTGATCGCGGGCCTGCTTACTGTAAAGACGAGAGGCCGCAGCAGGGAACGAATAAAAAACCATATCAATATGCGGTCGCCGACGATCCGCACCGCAGTCTTCTTATTTGTTTTTCAAACTAGCGAACTCGTTTTTATTCGTTTTATTTCAAATTGGCGGCCCGTACATTTATGTCAACGGCCTGCTGTCGTCTATCGCCACCAGAATGACCGCAATGGCGAGCAGGTCCGAGCCGATTCGCAAGGTCAGAACATTCAGAACGTCAGAACAATCATCGAGGTCTCCTTCATGTCCGTCGCTTATTCGTCCGCACCTGTCCAATCCCCTGTATCCACAGCGGCCTTGCCCGAGGAGCTGGCCTCCATCAAGGCAGATGCCCGATCTTCTTCCCTGCCCTACGCCGGCGGCGTTCCGCCGGTGCTGGCCTGGAAGCTGTTTTCCACCCGGCAGGTCTTGCTGGTGGATGTCCGCTCGAATGAAGAGCGCAAGTTTGTCGGCCATGTTCCCGGCAGCATCCATGTGCCGTGGGCGACCGGCACTGCGCTGACGCGCAATCCGCGCTTCGTGCGTGAACTGGAAAGCAAGATCGGCGGCAAGGAGGTCGTCGCGCTGCTGCTGTGCCGCAGCGGCAAGCGCTCGGCGCTCGCGGCGGAAGCGGCGACCAAGGCCGGCCTCACCTGTATTTTCAATGTACTGGAAGGCTTCGAAGGCGAGATCGACGCGCAGCAGCAGCGCGGCAAAGCCGACGGCTGGCGCTTCCATGGACTGCCTTGGATCCAGGACTGAATACGGGGACTGAATGCAGGACCAAGCCCGGCCGGACGACAACAAGTAAAGATAAAGGAACAGCGTGGCCACTTTCGACATTCCCAACATCGTGCAGTCGTTGCACGAAGCGCGTCTCAGCTGGCGCCAGGCGCAACGGCGCGCCAGCGAACCGGGGGGACGCGAGTTTCCCTCACGTGACGCGCTGTCCGAAGTCATCGAGAGCCTGAAGGGCGTGCTGTTCCCGATGCGCCTCGGCCCGCCCGACCTGCGCCAGGAAAGCGAAGATTTCCACGTCGCTCATGCACTGGATGCGGCACTGCATTCGCTGCTGAAACAGGTGCGGCTTGAATTGAAATACAACGCCGCGCTCACCAGCGTCGCCGGCGCCACCGAGCGCGACATCGAGCATGGTGCACTGGCGGCGACACGGACTTTCGCAGCCGCGCTCCCGGCCATCCGCACCCTGCTCGACAGCGACGTGCTGGCAGCCTATCAGGGCGACCCGGCGGCGCGCAGCGTTGATGAAGTGTTGCTGTGCTATCCCGGCGTGCTGGCGATGATCCACTATCGCCTCGGCCACCAGCTGTATGTCCTGGGCCTGCCGCTGCTGGCGCGCATCGTCGCCGAACTCGCGCACGGCGCCACCGGTATCGACATCCATCCGGGCGCCACCATCGGCGCCGGCTTCTTCATCGATCACGGCACCGGTGTAGTGATCGGCGAGACTGCGGTCATTGGTGAACGCGTACGCGTCTACCAGGCGGTCACGCTGGGCGCGAAACGTTTTCCGACCGATGCGGAAGGCAATCTCCAGAAAGGCTTGCCGCGACATCCGGTGGTGGAAGACGACGTCGTCATCTATGCCGGCGCCACCATCCTCGGACGCATCACGCTGGGCAAAGGCGCGGTCATCGGCGGCAATGTCTGGCTGACCCACGATGTGCCGCCGGGCGGCCGCATCGCGCAGGCGGAGTCGCGTGAAGGCGCGTTTGCCAACGGCATCGCTTCCACGTGAACATCATCGTGAACCGCCTCATCCGGGAGAGCTGACATGAATACCAGACAACACGCCGGCAAGCCTCCGAAATCCGAGCCGACGGAAAGCAGCGACAACCTCCCCAGCCCGCTGGTGCAAAGCTTCGGCATCGGCGTGCGGCAGTTGCGCGAGGCGCAGGGCTGGTCGCAGGAACGCTTGGCCGAGAACTCCAACCTGAATCGCTCCTACATCGGCGAAATCGAGCGCGGCTGCGCCATCGCCTCGCTGGTTACCGTCGAGAAACTGGCCGTCGCTCTGAAGCTGACGCCCTCCGCCCTGGTGACGCGCGGCGAAGCGATCAGCCAGATGAACCTGGTGCGCGGGATCAAGTTGATGGCTATAGCATGTTGAGGCAACAACGCCGAGACGCCACACTCTGACGGTCATTTTTCAGTCGTCTTTTTTATTTCACTTATTGAATTGGAGTCACGATGTCGGCAACAGTTGGCGGTACCACCGCGCTTGGCGATAACGCCGCACGGCAACTAGCAAACGCAACCAAAACCGTACCGCAACTGGAAACCATCAGCCCCCGCTGGCTGACGCATCTGTTGCAATGGGTTCCCGTCGAGGCCGGCATCTATCGCCTCAACAAGGTCAAGAATCCCGAATCGATCAAGGTCACCTGCACCGCACGCGAAGAAGAAAACCAGCTGCCGCGCACCTTCGTCGACTACGAAGAAAATCCACGCGAATATTTCCTCAACGCGGTGTCGACCGTGCTGGACGTGCACACCCGCGTCTCCGATCTGTACAGCAGCCCGCATGACCAGATCAAGGAACAGCTGCGCCTGACCATCGAGACCATCAAGGAAAACCAGGAAAGCGAACTGATCAACAATCCCGACTACGGCCTGCTGGCGCAAGTCACCGATGAACAGCGCATCTTCCCGCTGACCGGCGCACCGACGCCGGACGATCTCGACGAGCTGCTGACCAAGGTCTGGAAAGAACCGGCCTTCTTCCTCACGCATCCGCTGGCCATCGCCGCATTCGGCCGCGAAGCCACCCGTCGCGGCACGCCGCCGCCGACCATCAGCCTGTTCGGTTCGCAATTCATCACCTGGCGCGGCATTCCGCTGATCCCCTCGGACAAGGTGCCGGTGGCCGACGGCAAGAGCAAGATCCTGCTGCTGCGCGTGGGCGACAAGCGCCAGGGCGTGGTCGGGCTGTTCCAACCCGGCCTGCCGGGCGAACAAAGCCCGGGCTTGTCGGTGCGCTTCATGGGCATCAACAACCATGCGATTTCGTCATATCTGATTTCGCTGTATTGCTCGCTCGCGGTGTTGACCACCGACGCGCTGGCGGTGCTCGACGATGTCGAGATCGGCAAGTACCACGATTATCCCGACACCTATAAATAAGCCGCGACGTGAGCCTACTTTCGCCCCCACCCTCATTGCCGTCCGGCCAGCCTGTCGGCGTTCCTGAAGCATCAGGCGCGCCGTTCGATCCGGCGGTGCTGGCGCGCCTGGCGACCGAGTTCTTCTCGGCCCCGCCGGCGCCGCCGTTCGCACCGCACGGTGTGCAGGCGCCCGCCAACATTGCACCGCCCGGTTCGCCGCTGGTCAGTCCGGCAGGTTTCGGGCCGGGCGTACCCGGCACACCGATCCCGCAGGGCCAGATTCCCGGCGCCAACCTGATCCCCGCATCGCCGACCCAAGTGCTGTCGCTGGGCAATCGCGCGCCTGCCCTGGCCCCGGTTGCTCCGGCCGGCAACGGCGTACCGGACAAGATCCTGAGCGCAGTGCCTGCCTACGATGCACGCAGCGGCGGCGCCTTGCTGGGCGTGCCGGAATCAGTTGGCGGGTCGGGCGGCACTCGGCCGACAGCCGGCGCATCGCCTTACTATTTCCTCAGCGACAGCTATGGACAGCCTGCTGCAGGAAATGTCCCCGGACCGGCAACACCGGATGCATATCATTTGCCGACACCGCCGATCCCGGAACACCGCAGCCTGACTGCGCCACCGGCGACCGGAATTCCAGGCGCGGCATCGTCCTCATCCGCGCCTTCGCCATCCGCCACGCCGCAGTATTACTTCGTCGACTCGGTGGTGCTGCCGAGCGGCTACGTCACGCCTGCCAAGGCGCAACCGCATGCGACGGTGCCGCTGGCCGGCGGCGATCGCCATGCGCCGTTCGACGTAAACGCGGTGCGACGCGATTTCCCGATTCTTCAGGAGCGCGTCAACGGTCGCCAACTGGTCTGGTTCGACAACGCGGCAACAACGCACAAGCCGCAGTCGGTGATCGACCGCATCAGCTATTTCTACGCGCACGAAAACTCGAACATCCACCGCGCCGCGCATGAACTGGCGGCACGCGCCACCGACGCCTACGAGGGCGCGCGTGAACGGGTGCGCCGCTTCATCAATGCGCCGGACGTCAACGAAGTCATCTTCGTGCGCGGCACGACAGAAGCCATCAACCTGGTGGCCAAAAGCTGGGGTGCACAGCATGTCGGCGAAGGCGACGAGATCATCGTCTCCAACCTCGAGCATCACGCCAACATCGTTCCGTGGCAACAGCTGGCCGCCGCCAAGGGCGCGAAACTGCGCGTGATACCGGTGGACGATTCAGGGCAGATCCTGCTGGACGAATATCGCAAGCTGCTCAACGACCGCACCAGGATCGTGGCGATCACCCAGGTGTCGAATGCGCTCGGCACGGTCACGCCGGTCAAGGAAATCGTCGAGCTGGCACATCGCGCCGGCGCCAAGGCGCTGGTCGACGGCGCACAGTCGGTGTCCCACATGCGCGTCGACGTGCAGGAGCTGGGCGCCGACTTCTTCGTGTTCTCGGGCCACAAGGTGTTCGGCCCGACCGGCATCGGCGTGGTCTGGGGCAAGCGCGACGTGCTGGAAGACATGCCGCCGTGGCAAGGCGGCGGCAACATGATCGCCGACGTGACATTCGAGAAGACGGTGTTCCAGCCGATCCCAAACAAGTTCGAAGCGGGCACGGGCAACATCGCCGACGCCGTCGGACTGGGCGCCGCGATCGACTACGTCAACAAGATCGGCATCGAAAACATCGCCCGCTATGAGCACGACCTGCTGGTCTACGGCATGCAGCAGCTGCGCGAGATCAAGGGCGTGCGCCTGATCGGCACGGCCGACGACAAGGCCAGCGTGATGTCGTTCGTGCTGGCAGGCTACAGCACCGAGGAAGTCGGTCATGCGCTCAACGAAGAAGGTATCGCCGTGCGTACCGGCCATCACTGCGCCCAACCGATTCTGCGCCGTTTCGGCGTCGAAACGACGGTACGCCCGTCACTGGCTTTTTATAATACCTTCGACGAAATCGACCGTCTTGCGACGGTCGTCAGAAGACTCGCCGGACAACGGCGAGCCGGCTGAACGGGCTATCGGAAGTCTGTTATGTCTGCTATCAAAGCGGCCACATCTTCGGGTGTGGCCGTTTTTTTCTTGAAAATCCCGACAGCAGTTATAACAATCAAAATGCAAGATTGACACTGAACCCACCCGTTACGTCCGCAGTCTTGAATCCATCCGGCTTGTTCAACGGCCTGGCGATAAAAGCGTCATAGCTCACCGTCCAGAATGCCCCGCGCAAGCCGATGACTGCACCGGCCAAACGATCTCCAAGAAGATATTGCGCCGACGGTCCACTGACCTGTCCCGCATCAATGCCGGCATACAACTCCTGATTGCCCTGCCCTAATGCCAACGCCAGTTCGTTGCGAACCAGCCAGCCGCGCTCGGCCTGCAGGATCAGCTCACCATCGAAGCCGCGCACAGTGTAACGGCCGCCGATGGCGAACTGGTCTTGCGACGGCAATGCGCCACGATTCCATTGCGTGCGTACGCTGCCGTTGTAACGCAGGCGCTGGCCAGCGATCTGGAATGGCGCATTGATCGTGGCGTCCGCCACGAAGAGACCGTAGCGTGTCGCCAACTGCGGAAGATCGGCGGTAGATTCGGGTTCCCGGCCTTGCTTGTCAAGTGCGCGGCGGTAGACCAGGTTCGCATCGACCGTGGCATCACCGATGAACTCACGATGATTCACGCCGGCCTCCCACGCGCTGGTCCGATGGCGTTGCGGCCCGACTTCGGTATCGTCGATGAAGTTGCGCGAGTTGCGCAGCAGACCTTTGAGCGACAGCGTCGTCTTGCGGACGGCATCGCGGTATATCAGGCGGGACAACTTCAATTCGGCGTTTTCGCTTTGGCCGCTATAAATAATGGAGTTGTTTGCGCCGGCAACTTGCTGATGATAGCGGCTGCCTGACAACGTGCCACCCAGCATCCAGTAGCCGGCAGGTACGGAATAATGGACCGTATAGCTGTTGACGCCATGATCGCCATAGTGACCGAGACTGCGATTCCAGCTTGCATAGAAGAGATCGTTGAGAGTCCACCAGTTGTCATAAGACAGCGTGGCGCCGGCCTGGTATTTGCCGGTGGCCTTGGAACCGCCATCGTCGAGCGCAACATTGAAGCGAAACGGAAAACTTTGCTGATAGCGGATCACCAGGTCGCTATCGCCGGGCTGCTCGGCCGCTTCGGTGGGAGTCACTTCGATGTCAGCTTGTGCCGTCGATACACGTTTGAAATTCTCCAGCCCTTGTTCGATATCGCGCAGATTGAGGATATCGCCTGCGTTGATCGGCAGGGCATTCCAGGCGGTTCCGCGCGGACTGGCATCAGGTGCGAAACGGATGTGACGCACGTGCCCGGGCAAGATCGTCAGGACCAGCTCGCCACTCTTAAGATCTTGGGTCGCTGCTCGGATCTGGGATGTCGTATAGCCTCGCAGGATGAGCGCATTTTGCATGTGCGCAATGACGATATTGACGCCTTCTGTTCCGAGACAACTACCAAGCGCACCGCCTTGGCCGGTGACGCTGCTCAGTGCGAACTGAAATCGTTCGGCCGCTTCGCCGATCAGGCTGATCCGAGAGATGGGAAAGCAAGGCGATTCTTGCACTGGAAAAATTGTAGAGACATCGACTTCTTTCGGCGCCGGCAAGCGCACATCGGGCGACTGCTCCTGCTGCTGACGCAGTAACCGCTCGCGTTCGCGTTGTAGTTGCTCCTGGTTGGCGGCGATGTCAGTGCCGGTGGTTTGCGCTTGGACAGATCCGCTGGCGAGCAGCATGGCGAGGCTGCTGAGCAAGCCTGATGTGATGCTTTGCATGAGTTTATTTCTTTTTGTCGTTTGATTTGACTGCGCTAGGTCGCTTGTTGGTGGAGGGTTATCACGACCAACTTCCAGATGAGATGGGTCTCGATTTACTGCCCTGCTTTCTTGCCAATCACTGTCACTTTAATATTGGATGATGCGTTTAGTTTGATGGCTTCTTCGGTCTCCACGTACAAAAAAATATGTTTCGAAGAAGTATTCTGAGTTACTTTTTCTATTGCAGCTTTGACTGTCGCAACGGTGACTAACGACGAATGACCAACTACCCCGATCGCTAGGTCACTTTTAAGATTGAGTAGTGATTCCAGAGATTCAATGGCATTCGAATTCATTACTCCCAATATCCCACTCATCATTGCATTGGCGACACCATTACCTGGTGACGGCACTATGACGATAAACATATTTGGCCTTCTTGCAACACGATTAATCGCGTCAATCTGAGTCTTATATTCGTCAGCATTAAATCGTTCTGGTGCACTAACGCACCCAGCCATGCTTAAAATAAGTACAAAGAAAGTTGCTAGCGATTCTCTTTTTATTTTCATGAAAAAATTATGTAGGTGGCTGACGTCCTATCAATCAGGTAGGGCATGGTATTCACCACGTGTGGATCGACACGCAAAGGAGTTCTTAAACGTCTGATAGGAGCAAATGTCCGGATATCCATCCGGCTTCGGCACGAATACATAGCCTTTTTTCAACATGCAAATGTCGCTATAGTTGGCACGATCTTCACTAGTGCCGGACGATAGTTCCTTATTTCTTTGAATTTCATTCCAACAGCCCCGGTCTGCACGTTTGATATCATCAACGCTTGCTCCTGATTTTTTCCATAGAAAATATTCTGGTGGCAATGGTTTATCCATATCAGCAATGGATTGACAGCCTCCAAGCGAGAAAATCGTTGTCATAACTACGGTCCGCAATAACTGCAAATCCGTTTTGAAAATATTTTTTTTAAGGTTCATTTTTTAACTCTATTTATATTTTTGGGTGGAACAAGTAGGGGCGTACTGATTTGCCCCTTCCCCCATACAACGTCAGTTTCATTCCGTGAGCGATTGCGATCTCCACTATCATTACGCTCTGGAGGCAAATATCCCGTATAGGCCCCGTGCGAGTCAGGAAATGACGATGTGTTGCCTCCAGTTGGCGCATTCCCACCAATCATCGTTCCCACCGGATCATTCTTGTGTGTAGATTGGTAAACAACACCTCTCCCGCTGGTAGCCTGATTAACGCGGTCGGCCATACGGTCTGCATTCGCCGCCGCACCATTGAACGTGACACTACCTATTGCCACATCTGTTGTCCCGCGATTCAATTGTTCCGCCACCGCATTGCTACTTGTTAGACTGCCTCGGCTATGATCAACTTCAATTACGACACCGCCTTGCATCTTTGCTTGTTCACGTATATCAATATTCGCTTTGCTAGCATTACTGATAGGCAAAGCGGCGCCCAAAATCTCATTGAGCTTGTCCCATCCGGCATATAACACTTCCGCCACAGGATTACCCGTGTAGGGATTAATGATGACGTAGACACCGTGCGCATTTGCTGCATCATTACTTTGTCTTCCAGCATTCTCCAACGCTTGCTTTTCTGTATTCATAATGCCGTGGTTGTAGACGTAAATTTTTCCATCGATCACTTTGACATCTGCTTGGTCGACTTTTGTGCTCTGACAGTTTTGCCCACCGCTATCGCATTTCTGTAACAGGATTTTTTTATCAGCCGTAGCAGATTGAATGACACGATAAATGGTCGCCACCGATACCTGTTTTGTTGCTTCCTGCATGATCTGGTTTTGCGCTTCGGCGTCTTGTTGCAGTTCCTTGCCGTTCCATGTCTTCTTGAGCGCGTTGCTGTTGTCTTTGTCGCTACGAACGGTTGTGTCGCCAGCAATGCCTGAGACGCCAGATGTGGTGGTGCTGGATACACTGCCACTGTCCTTGCCAAATCCAATGCCCGCGCCGTTCAGGGCGCTGTTACCGCCACCGACACTAAAGCTCTGACTCTCGGCCTTGTAGTCGCTCTTGTTCTGGAGGTTACTGGTGGTCAGACTGGCGGTGGTGAAACTGTTCTTGTTGTCGGTGATGGCCTTGTCATTGCTGGTGATCTTGCTGCCTTTCAGGTCGGTGTTGCCGTTGACGTTGATCTTGAAGCCGTCAGCTCCCGCCAGGATGCCGCTTTGCTCGGTGACGCTCTGGTAGTTGCCGTCGACCTTGCTTCTTGAGGCGCTGAGGCTACCTGACACAAAGCCTTTCGTGCCGAGGCCCACACTGATGCTGCCACCCAGGCTTTGCTGCTGGCTCTTGTATTGGCTGGTGTCTTGCAGGCTTTCCATATTGAGATTGCCACCGACATTGGCGGTGACTTGCTCGCCTGACGCCGTTGCTCCCTCGATGGTGGTGTCGCCGCCGGAGTTCATCGTCAGTTGGTTGCTGGCCTTGACGTGCGTATTGGTGACATCGCTGTCGCTGCCATCGCCCTTGCCACGACTACCCGAAGCGCTGGCATTGACCATGAAACCAGAACTGCCGAAGGAAATTCCGAGGCTGGCCGAGCTGCCCTTGTTGGTGCTGTGTTCTTCGTTGCTGTTGCGCTGACCAATAAGGTTGATCTGGCTGTCGGCTTTGAGGTTGACGTTAGTGCCGCTGACTTCGCTGCCACCGATGGTGAGATTACTTTTTGCACCTGCACCGATGGCGATGATCGTGGTATTGCCGCCTGCGACGACGGTCGAACCTGCCGACGTCGTGCTGGTTTGTACGGTGTTGCTCTGGTTGCTGGACGTACCCATCGAGATGGCTAGATCGACACCACCGGCCGGGGCGGCGCTGCCGCCTACTGCCCCGGCGGCGTTTGCTACGGCCAAGGCGCTGGCAGCATCGGCCAGCACCTTGCTGCGGCCGTTCTTAGTTTTTTGTTTGGCATCCTGCATGCTCATCACGGTTTGCACGGCAGACACCACCGGATTGGTGATTTGCACGGTGACGCCTTGCTGCTTGGATTTTGTTTCTTGCGTGTTCTGCTCGGTGTTGACGCCGGCGGTGATGTCGACTTGCTTGCCGCTGATGCTGACGTTGCCTTGCGGGGCAATAACGGCGCTGGCGGTCTGAGTGTAGTGCTGGCCGGCGGCCAGGGTCACGTCGCCGTTGGTGGCGCCGACGGTCGAGCCGCTTACGGTGCTGCTGCTGCGGGTCTGAGCTGTACTTTGCATCTTGCTGCCGACGGTGACGCCAAGGCCACCGCCGCTGAACATGCCGGAGGTGGTTTCTTTCTTGTAATGGCTTTCGGTGCTGGTGTCGGTGGCGGCGACGATGTTGATGTCATTGACGGCGGTAATCTGCGTGCCTTGTGTGGAGACAACGTCGCTGCCGGTGATGGTCGCGTTGTTGCCGGCGGCCAGCACGGTGGTGTTGCCGCTGAAGGTGCTGCCGGTTTGGCGGCTATAGCTGCTGGCGTCGTCGGTTTGCGTGGTTTTGCCACTGAGGATGCCGCTGGAACTCTTCTGGTGCTCGTCGCGCGCGCTGGCCGATTCATTGGCGGTGCCGATGTTCAGATTGTTGCCGGCGGTAGCGGCCAATGCAGCGACGGCTGTGACTTGCGTACCTTTAGTGGTGAGGTCGTGGCCGGCGTTGATGCTGATGTTGTTACCGGTGATTTGAGTGGCGACCTCCTGGCTGGCAGTGACCGTGGCGCGATTCACACCCGCTTCCGTGCCGTGGGCACCGTTGGCCTGATCGACGAAATTGGGGCCGGTAAGTGTACTGACCCAGTTGGAGGCGCCCTTGTCATCGGCCCAGCGTATTTGCTCGGTGTAGCCCTGCGTCACCGTGCCGAGGTTGACGTCGCGCACGGCAGAGAGATTGGCGTTGCCGGTGGCATTGATCACCGCAGCGTTGGCGGTGATGTCACGTCCGGCGGCCATGGTGAGTGTGTTGCCGGTGACGCTGGCGACACTGTCGATGTTGCTGCCGCTGGTGGTGGCGTTGGCGGTCGATACGCTGGTGCTGTTGACGCTGATGTCGCGATTGGCGAGCAAGGCCGCGCTGTTTCTGCCGTCGATCTTGCCGCCCAAATTATTAATGTCGGTCTGCGCCTGCAATATCGTATCGGTACCGGACACGCGGCCGCCGAGATTGTTGATGTTGTTGCCGGCCAGCACAGCAGTATTTTTAGCGGCAATCGTGCCGTAGTTGAGGATGTCGCCTGCGGTCTGGTAATTGACGTTGGTGCCGGAGATCAGAGTGCCTTCGCCGGTCACTTGCAGGCGGTTGGCGCGTAGGTAGACCTGTGGCACCAGCACGTCCTGTGTGCTGCCGTCGGCCAGTGTCACGGTTTGTTTGACCAGCCAAACGATGTCGGAGGTGAGCATGGCCATCTGGGTAGCAGTCAGTGCAATACCGAGCTGATAGTGGAAGAGCTGCGCCATTTGCACGCCGGCAGTCATCAGCGCCTGATATTGCGCTTCGTTATTGGCGTGGTTGCCTGCGTAGCGCTGGCCGATGGCCTTTTGAATCTGCTGCTGGACCAAGAGCTGCTCGTAAAAACCGTCGCCGAGTCGTTTCATGACCAGGTTGGGGTCCTGGCTCAATTGAGTGAGCATGAAATCTGAGCTGAGCCAGCTGCGGTAGTTGGCAAACTGCGGATCGGTGGCGATCAGGTAGCGGTTGTTGCCGGGTACGAACAAAGCGCTGTCGGGCAGGCTGATGTCGGGATTGCCGGTGCGTACGACCATGCTGGTGTTGCCGGGAATTGAGCTCGGAGTACTTTTAAGCGTCCTGGCTTGCTGGGCACCACTGCCGTTGGTTGGTGTGATGTCCAGCAAAAAACTGGTCTGTATCGATTGACCTTCATACGGGCGGGCGTCGTAGCGACGGTCATCAGCGCTGAAACGATGGCTCTTGATGTAGGTATATTTGGCGGTGCCTGTGGTGGTGACGACTTGCGTGCCGGTTACGCCGTTGTTGACAGGCTTGGTGCCGAGGACGTTGTTGCCGGTGTTGTCGCCGCCGGCGATGATCTGACTGTTGCGGTTATTGACGGTCATGCTGTTAAAACGCAGGTTTCCGCCGATATTTATCATGCCGGGATCGCTGCGGGTAACCTTGGTGCGAGAAATCTGTTCGGTGCCGTCGTAGATAGTCCATTCACTGACCATCTGCCCCGAGGGGAGCACCAGACGGTAGTTGTCTTCGTCGCCCATTTGTGCCCAGTCGGTCACTACCTGACCGCTGTCTTTGTTGACCAGGCGTACGCTGTCGGCGTCGAGCTTTTCGGTCGCGCCATTCAGGCGATATTGCACGATGCGACGGCCGGTGCTGTTCTCGACTGTCGTTTCCAGATGGGCGTTGATGTTGTTGACGATGTTGTGGTTGATCGTGGCGTTGCCGTCGGCGGCAATGGTGGCGCTGCTGTTGTTGATGGTGTCGCCCATGCCGATGGCTTGGTGGCTGGCGTCTAGCGCCTTGCCGGTAACAAGGTCGCCGGCGGAATAGATCAGGGTGTGGTCGCTGTTATTGATGGTGGTCTCGCCCAGGTCCATGCGCGTGCGCGCGGCGATGACCGGTGCCGAGGTGACGCCGTTGACGGTTTCTGCAAGATTGTTGAGCGTGTCACCGGAGAGAGCCACGTGGTCGCCGTAGATGCGGCCGGTGCCGATGTTGTTGATCGTCGGACTGTCTATGAACGTGTCGCTGCCATCGATCAGGCCACGATTGGTAAAGGTATGACTGTCGGTGGCGCGCAACTGATGGGTCTTGGCGATGAGTTGGCCGACTGTCTGGTTGTCGATCGATTTGGCGGTGGCGGCGAGCGTCTTGCCGGCCAGCAGCTTGCCGCTATTGATGAGTTTGCCGGCGGTCGTGACGGTGGTGTTGCCATCGGCTTGGATAATGCCGGTGTTTCTGTAGTTGGCGTCGAGCTCGAGTGACAGATCGCCCAGGCTGAGCGCTTTGCCATCGCCGGTCATGGTGGCGCTGTCGACAGACAGTTGCTTGCCGGCGATGAGCGTTCCACCGGTATTGACGATGGTTTGAGTTTTAGGACTACCAGCGGCATGGGTGTCGTGTACGTCCAGCGTCTGGCTTGCAGACAGCGAGCCATTGGTGTTGTCTATGGCGCCTGCGCCGGCCATCGTCAGATCGGTGTTGGCGCGAACTGTACCCGTCTTGTTATTGACGTTGGTGGCGGCAATCGTTACCGCTTGACCCTGTATGCCGAAATCAGCGCCTGTCGTATTGCTGTTGTTAACGTTTGCGGCAGTGATTGTCGTGGTGAGGTTGGAGCGGACCAAGCCATTGCTGTTGTCGAGCTGACCGGCGCCAAGTGCCAGTGTGGTGCTGCCGCCCGCCTGGAACTGGCTACCCTGGTTGTTCAGGCCGGTAGCGGTGGTGGCGATATTTTGCGTGGCTGTGATGCTGCCCTTGTTTTGCAGCAGGCCATCCACTGAAACGATGACGTCGCCTGCACCGGCGCCAATGACCCCGGAATTGTTCATGCCGACGCCGTGCTCAGTGCCGACCAGAACGATCTGCCCCGAATACATGCCTGCCAGCTTCGCCACGTCAATGGAAAATTGACCGGGCGCTGCACCCGTTGCGCCAGTGGTCGGTGTCACGACGCTATTGTCAGCAGAGATGGTATTGACGCCGGTGCTGACCTTGAGCTTGTTGGACCAGATGTTGGCGTTGACCTGCACGGCTCGCGCCATGATGTCGGTGTAGTCGGTCGATCTGGCATCGAGGCCGTTGCCGTCGATGATGACCGTACCGCCGCTGACGCGGTAGGAGTCGAGCGCGCCGCCCACGATGTTGGGGAGACCTGTCGTCAGTGTGGCGCGGCTGGCGTTCAGGAAGCCGCCGCCACTGATCACCAGACCCGAAGGATTCGCCAGAATGACTTGTGCACGATCACCTGCGACTTCGACATAGCCGCGCAAATAGCTGGGGTTGCTGGAGTTGACTTCGTTGAGGATGACCTTGGCGGTGCCGGTCGCCAACCAGGGATTACCCTGCACCCAACCGCCTAATTGCGTCAGTGCATTGTTGCGGGCGTTGTTGAGAATGACGCCTTTGCTATCGACGTCGAACTGGCTGTAGACATTGCGTGAGACGCCTTGGGCGCTTGGCGTCTGAATATTGACCAACGGCACGCCGTTACCGGTTTGCAGGACAGTGGGCTGTTGATTGCCCGGGGCATTGCGGTAAGCCACGACCTGGGCGTCGACAACGGTAGCGCTGCCAAAGAGTGCGGCGATGCCGACGGCCAGATAACGCAGGCGAAGGAAGAATAAACCGCTAAGTGCGGAGAGAGCGGCAATAAACAAAGCGGTGCTGCCGGTGGAGCGACCTTTGCTCCGGGTGCAGGTGGTTTCCGCGACGGCGGTGTATTCGCAGGTATTTCGATTGAAGACGACCCGATAACAGTTCTTGTTCATGTCCACACCCACTCAATCATTGATTAAGCGCGCGACTATAGACACTGACCTTCAAAGAAAATATAGGAAAAGTCTGAAAATGGGAGACACCATCGAATTTTCAAACTCCTTCGACTCCAACCCATTAAATTCGATAATTTTTACAAGGATTTATTTCGATCATGTCGACCACACCACGCCGCTTCCTGGGCAACAGGAGGTTTGGATTTACGGAACGAGTGTGCCGGAAGACGGGGCCGGCTGGCAGAACACATCACCTCAGTCCGTTGTCCGGCCCGAGGTGATTTTTTTATGCAGCCGGCTTAGTGCGAGCTCGGCTCATTGAGCGCCGCCACGATGTCGGCGCGCTTGAGTTCCGGTGCGAATTGCAGGATGAAGTCGTAGGTGTAGGCGCGCAGGTAAGCGCCGCGTCGCACCGCCAGGCGCGTGATGTTGGGCGCAAACAGATGCGAGGCCTCAATTGCCTGCAGGCCGTGATGCTTGCCCTGCTCGATCGCCATCGAGGCGACGATGCCAACGCCCAGGCCGAGCGCGACGTATTGCTGGATCACGTCCGAGTCCATTGCGGTGAGCACGATGTCCTTCTCGATGCCGGCCTTGCGGAAGGCGTCGTCGATGTGGCCGCGGCCGGTGAAGCCGACGTCGTAGGTGATCAGCGAATGCGCCGCCAATTCCTCGAGCGTGATCGGATGCTTGAGCGCCAGCAGCGGATGGTCTTGCGGCACCACGACGACGTGGTGCCAGGTATAGCAGGGAAACGACACCAGGTCCTTGAACTGGCTCAGGCCTTCGGTCGCGATGCCGACGTCGGCCTTGCCCGACATGACCCATTCGGCAATGTGTTCCGGTGCGCTCTGCTGGAGCGCAATACGCACCTGCGGAAACGCTGCGCGGAAGGCCTGCACCACGCGCGGCAGCACGTAGCGCGCCTGCGTGTGGGTGGTGGCGATGGTCAGCGTGCCGCTTTGTTCGCCGGCATATTCCTGGCTGGCCTGACGCAGGTTTTCCGCTTCCAGCAACAGCCGTTCGACGATGTGCAGGATACCCTTGCCCGGCTCGGTCAGACCGATCAGGCGCTTGCCGTTGCGTTCGAAAATTTCGACGCCGAGTTCTTCTTCGAGCTCGCGAATCTGGCGGCTCACCCCCGGTTGCGAGGTGAACAGCACATTGGCGACTTCAGTCAGGTTGAAACCGCAGCGGGCGGCTTCGCGGATCGAGCGCAGTTGTTGGAAATTCATCGTGCATCCTTATTCCGGGCGGCTTCGGTAGAGGCCGCGTTGTCGACGAACACGTGGAGGCGGCGCGGTCGCACCACCAGCGTTTCGCCGTCTTTCAGATTCAATTGTGCAAAGCGTTCATTGGAAATGACGGCTTCGATCAGTTCCGAATTGTCTTTGCGTTCCAGTTCCAGTTGCGCCAGCGGACCGATCGCATGCGAGCGCCTGAGCTGCGCCACGATACCTTCGGCGCCGGGAGAATAACGGTCGACTTCGAGGTCGTGCGGACGCACGTAGCCGATGCCTTTTTCGTCCTGCGCCTGGGCGTGGTCGGGTGCGTCGAAAGTGACGCCGCCGGCTTCCAGTACGCCTTCATGCACGCGGCCGTGGAACAGGTTGACGTTGCCGAGGAAGCCGTAGACGAACGGCGACGCCGGATGGTTGTAGACCTCGCCGGGCGAACCGATCTGTTCGACGTTGCCCTTGTTCATCAGCACGATCTGATCGGCGACTTCCAGTGCTTCTTCCTGATCGTGGGTGACGAAAATACTGGTGACATGCAACTCGTCGTGCAAACGGCGCAACCAGCGGCGCAGCTCCTTGCGGACCTTGGCGTCGAGTGCGCCGAACGGCTCGTCCAGCAGCAGCACGCGCGGCTCCACCGCCAGTGCACGCGCCAGGGCGATGCGCTGGCGCTGGCCGCCCGACAGCTGCGGCGGATAGCGATCGGCCAGCCAGTCAAGCTGCACCAACTCCAGCAGGCTGGTGACCTTTTCGCGGATCTGCGCTTCCGACGGACGCTGGGCGCGCGGTTTGACGCGCAGGCCGAAGGCGATGTTTTCAAACACGGTCATGTGTTTGAACAAGGCATAGTGTTGGAACACGAAGCCGACCTGGCGCTCGCGCACGTGGCGCGCCGAGGCGTCGTCGCCGTCAAGCAGGACCTGGCCGGAATCGGGCGACTCCAGGCCGGCGATGATGCGCAACAGCGTGGTCTTGCCACAGCCCGACGGACCCAGCAATGCCGTCAGTTCGCCCGCAGGAAAATTCAGGGAAACGTTGTTGAGCGCGACAAAATTGCCGAAACGCTTGTTGATGTCTTTGACTTCGATACTCATGCTCAGCTCCTGATTTATTCCAGATCCGCGCCGGGGTGGGCGACGTGGGCGGTCAACTGTTTATGCAGACGCCACTCGATAAAGCTCTTGACCGCCAGCGTCACCAGCGCCAGGAAGGCCAGCAGAGAAGCCACCGCAAACGCGCCGACGATATTGAATTCGTTGTAAAGGATTTCCACCTGCAGCGGGATGGTGTTGGTCTCGCCGCGGATATGGCCGGACACCACCGACACAGCGCCGAACTCGCCCATGGCGCGGGCGTTGCACAGGATCACGCCGTACAGCAGACCCCATTTGATATTCGGCAGGGTCACGTGCCAGAAGGTCTTCCAGCCAGACGCGCCAAGCACCAGCGCGGCCTCTTCTTCTTCGCTGCCTTGCGATTGCATCAGCGGGATCAGTTCACGCGCCACGAACGGGAAGGTAACGAACACCGTCGCCAGCACGATGCCCGGCACCGCGAACAGGATCTTGATGTCGTGTTCGCGCAGCCAGGGACCGAAGTAGCCTTGCAGGCCGAACAGCAGCACGTAGATCAGGCCCGAGATCACCGGCGACACCGAGAACGGCAAGTCGATCAGCGTCAGCAGGATGTTCTTGCCGCGGAATTCGAACTTGGCGATCGACCACGCCGCCGCCACGCCGAACACCAGGTTCAGCGGCACGGCGATGGCCGCGGTCAGCAGGGTCAGCTTGATGGCCGACCAGGCGTCCGGTTCGATGATGTTGTCGATGTAGACGTCCCAGCCCTTTTTCAGGCCTTCATAAAATACGGCGACCAGCGGCACGAACAGGAACAGGGTCAGGAAGGCGAAAGCGATCCCGATCAGCACGATGCGCACCCACAAGGGTTCCAGCGTGGCGGCCGGCGCGTAGGCGGGCTCGCCGCGCGGCGCTATCGAAGTAGCAGCGGTAATGCCCGGAGTAATGACGGCGCTCATGTCAGACTTTCTCGGCCTGGCCGCGCTTGCGGACCCAGGCTTGCAACAGGTTGATGGTCAGCAGCAAGGCGAACGACACGATCAGCATGACCACGGCGATGGCGGTGGCGCCGGTGTAGTCGTATTGCTCAAGCTTGGTGATGATGAACAGCGGCGTGATTTCCGACACCATCGGCATGTTGCCGGCGATGAAGACGACCGAGCCGTATTCGCCGGTGGCGCGTGCGAAGGCCAGCGCGAAGCCGGTCAACAATGCCGGAAACACGGTTGGAAAAATCACCCGCGCAAAGGTCTGCAAACGCGAAGCGCCGAGGCTGGCGGCTGCTTCTTCAAGCTCGCGCTCGGCGTCTTCCAACACAGGTTGCACGGTGCGCACAACAAAGGGTAAACCGATGAAAGTCAGCGCCACCAGCACACCCAGCGGCGTAAAGGCGACCTTGATGCCGAGCGGCGCGAGATAACGGCCGATCCAGCCGTTCTGCGAATACAGCGTGGTCAGCGCAATGCCCGCCACCGCAGTCGGCAACGCAAACGGCAAATCGACCAGTGCATCGATGATGCGCTTGCCGGGGAATTTATAGCGCACCAGCACCCAGGCCACGATGCCGCCGAAAATCACATTCAATAAAGCAGCTAATAAAGAAGCGCCGAAGGTCAGGCGATACGAGGCCATCACGCGCGGCGAGGTCACGGCGCTGACGAAAGCGTCCCAGGTCATCGTGAAGGTCTTGAGGAAGACCGCCGACAACGGGATCAGCACGATAAGGGTGAGGTAGAACAGCGTAAAACCGAGCGACAGGCGGAAGCCCGGCAACACCCGGAACGGCGCTTTCTTGTTCGTGGCAATGGAGACGGTCACGCTTGCACTTCCTTTTTATTGTCTTCTCCGGGGCCGCCTCGACACCTGCAAACGCGTATCAGAGCAACAACAACCGGAGCGATCTCTTATTACAAATACGACTAATGAGCGAAGATAATCGCATCGCATTGTTATAAAGAGAAGGAATTTTTTTGCATGTCCATAGAAGTTTTACGCATAAAGAATGACTTCCGAAGTGATTTATCGAGGGGGCAAAACCAAGCGTCAACATCCGCTCAAAGTCGCTTCTGAACTAGTCATCCGACGACTGACCACTCACATAATCAATAAGTGGTCAACCACTTAACATCGCATGAAACCCCATGCTTACAGCCTTGTAAGCCTTATAAAACAAGGATCCGGCACACCGTAAAATAAACCGGCCAGACCATATTGCAATATTGGTCAGGCCAACTTAGAATGGCCAGACCAATTTTCAGGGACCCTCCCTTTCGCCCGCCATGCTCAAAATCGTCACAGCCCTTGCCGAACTCAGCGCGCCCGAAACGCGCCTGTATCGCGTGGTCGCCGATCGCATCCAGGCATTCATCCGAGACGAACACATTGCGGCCGGCGAACGCCTGCCGTCGGAACGCGACCTGGCGGCGCAACTGAAGGTCAGCCGCGCCTCGGTGCGCGAAGCGTTGATCGCGCTGGAACTGACCGGCGTGATCGAAGTGCGCGGCGGCTCCGGTATCTACGTGATTGAAAAGAAAGGCGCCGCGCCGGCCATCCAGGAAATCGGCCCGGGTCCGTTCGAGATCCTGTCGGCGCGCTGCCTGATCGAAGGCGAAGTCGCCGCGATCGCCGCGCGCATGGCCACCGACGGTGCCCTCGACGCCATCCTGCGCGCGCTCAACGACATGGAGCGCTTCTATCACGACCGCCCCAACAATGAAGAAGCCGACCGCACTTTCCACCTCTCGATCGCCCGCGCCACCGGCAACAGTGCCCTGGTCAGCGTGATCGAAAACCTGTGGGACCAGCGCGGCCGCCTGTGGATCAAGATGGAAGAACATTTCCATACCGAAGAATTGCGCCAGCAGACGCTGGTCGATCATCGCCGCATCCTCGAGGCCATTGTCGATCGCGATCCCGAGGGCGCGCGCAAGGCCATGCACGCCCACCTCGAACGCGTGACCACCGAGTTCTCGCGCGGCTGGGGCGGCGGCAAGGCTTACATGCCGCATCATCAGGAGTAGCGGCACAGGATTGAATATTCAACACGGATCCGCAGCGCATCCGCCAGAGGCCAGCCATACAGAGCCGAGGATGCAGCAGCGACGAAGTCCGACTTGGCGTCAGACATAACGTCAGACATAGCAAATCAGGAGACAACATGCCATTGCTGCACCCAGACCGACTGTTCCCCGCCGATCCCGACACGCGCTCGATCGCGCGCCGTCTCTATAAAGAGATCAAGGACGCGCCCATCGTCAGCCCGCACGGCCACACCGACCCGGCCTGGTTCGCCGGCAACGCCGCCTTCCCCAATCCGTCGGCGCTGCTGATCCAGCCCGACCACTATGTATTCCGCATGCTGTTCAGCCAAGGCGTCAAGCTGGAAGATCTGGGCATTCCAACACGTGAAGGCAGCGACGGCAGCGCGGTGGAAGGCGATCCGCGCCGCATCTGGCGCATCCTGGCAAAACACTGGCCGCTGTTTCGCGGCACGCCGTCGCGCATGTGGCTCGATCACGTGTTCGAAGAAGTGTTCGGCCTCGAAGAGGGCCTGAGCGAGGCCAACGCCGACCGTCTCTACGATCACATCGACGGCTGCCTGCAGCGTCCCGAGTTCCGTCCTCGCGCACTGTTCGAGCGCTTCAACATCGATGTCATCGCCACCACCGAGTCGCCGCTCGATCCGCTGGCGCATCACGGCAAGCTCAAGAACGATCCCTGGCAGACCGCCAGGGGCCGCGCCCGCGTGGTGACGGCCTACCGTCCCGATCCGGTGGTCGATCCCGAATTCGAAGGCTTCACCGCCAACGTCGAGCGCTTCGGCGAACTGACCGGCGAGAACACCCGCACCTGGGAAGGCTATCTGCAGGCGCACCGCGTCCGTCGCGCCTTCTTCAAGGAACACGGCGCGACCTCGACCGACCACGGTCATCCGAGCGCACGCACCGCCGACCTGCCGCTCGCGGAATGCAAGGCGCTGTTCGACAAAGCGCTGTCGGGCAAGATCAGCCGCGACGAAGCCGAACTGTTCCGCGCCCAGATGCTGACCGAGATGGCGGCAATGAGCATCGACGACGGTCTGGTATTGCAGATCCATCCCGGCTGCTGGCGCAGCCACAGCCCGGCGATGCTGGCGCGCTTCGGCCGCGATAAGGGTTTTGATATTCCGATGCAGACCGAATACGTCGGCGCGCTCAAGCCGCTGCTGGATCGCTTCGGCCTCGACCCGCGCCTGTCCGTGATTCTGTTCACGCTCGACGAAACGAGTTACTCACGCGAACTGGCGCCGCTGGCCGGTGTCTATCCGGCCCTGAAACTGGGGCCGGCATGGTGGTTCTTCGATGCGCCGGAAGGCATGCGCCGCTTCCGCGAGCTGACCACAGAGACCGCCGGCTTTGCCAACACGGTCGGCTTCAACGACGACACCCGCGCCTTCCTGTCGATCCCAGCCCGCCACGACGTCAGCCGCCGTATCGATTGCGGCTATCTGGCGCGACTGGTGGCCGAACATCGCCTGCATGAAGACGAAGCGCTGGACCTGGCGCACGACCTGACGTATCGGCTGGCCAAGCAGGCCTACCGTTTGTGAGCATTTTTTGAAAGAGAGTCAGCGCAATAGCAGTACGGTTTGAAGATTCATCAGAGCGTCACAAGACGTCCGCTTTATCCCGGTACCCAACAATTCCATCTCTAGGAGGAGACATCAATGAAACAGGTTTTGAATACCTTGCACAAGGCGACCCGCCGCACCGTCATGGCCGCCGCCATCGGTTTCGGCTTGGCCGCCATGGTCGGCAGCCCGGCTGCACATGCGCAGGCAGCAGTCACCATCAACGTGGTCGACGTCGCCGGTTCGCTGGCGCTGCTGCAAGAGGCCATCGAGTCGTACAAGACCACGCATCCCAACGTCAAGTTCACCTTCACCAAGGCGCCGGCGCCGGAACTGCCGAGCAAGCTGAAGGCGATGCAGAACGCCAAGCGCAGCGACATCGACCTGGTCCTCGGCGGCACCGACATTCTGGCTGCCGGCATTGAGCAGAATCTGTGGGTGACGCTGCTGCCGGAGAACAACGCCAGGTTCGCTCCGCTAACCGAGAACTACCTGCCGGAAGTGAAGAAGATGCAGGAGCTGGCGCATAACCAGGGCCTGGCCGTCGCCTTCATGCCGGCCGGTCCGCTGCTGGAATACAACCCGGACAAGGTCAAGCAGGTGCCGACCACGCCGCCGGAACTGCTGGCATGGTGCAAGGCCAATCCGAACAAACTGATCTATGCGCGCCCGGCCAATTCCGGTCCCGGCCGCACCTTCCTGATGGGCCTGCCTTACCTGCTCGGCGACAAGGATCCCAAAGACCCGGTCAAGGGCTGGGACAAGACCTGGGCTTACCTCAAGGAGCTGAACACCTGCATCGAGTACTACCCGGGCGGCACCGGCGCCGTGATGAAGGAACTCGGCGAAGGTTCGCGCGACATGACGGTCACCGTGACCGGCTGGGACATCAACCCGCGCGCGCTGGGCGTGGTGCCGAAGGAATTCAAGGTTGGCGTCTTCAAGAACATGACCTGGGTCAACGACACCCATTACATGATCGTGCCGAAGGGCCTGGCTCCCGCCAAGCAAGCCGTGGTGCTGGACGTGATGGCCTACCTGCTGCAACCGAAGCAACAGGCGCAGACCTACGACAAGGGTTACTTCTATCCTGGTCCGGCGATCAAGAACGTGCCGGTGACGATGGCGCCGCAAGCCAGCCAGGACACGCTCAAGGAATTCGGCCGCGCCGAGTACGCCGACTGGATCGCCAGGTTCCCGCACGTGCAACCGCTGGATGCGCAGGTGATGGTGAAAGCATTCCGTATCTGGGATGAACAAGTAGGCGCTCAAAAGTTTAAATAAGCAAAAGCAAGTAGAGACAAGCCGGGCGGCAATGAAATATTCCACGTCGCCCGGCTCATTACGATCAATTAGAGGCAAGCATGAAACCTGACTTCAAGACATTGCGACTGGATCGCGTGACACGTCGCTTTGGCGGCCCGGCTAAAACTACCGACGCGCCGCAGATCGCCGCGCTGGACGGTCTGCAGATGGACATTGCGCGCGGCGAATTCATCGCCCTGCTCGGCCCTTCCGGCTGCGGCAAGTCGACCGCGCTGAATTGCATCGCCGGCCTGCTGCCCTTGTCGGACGGCGGAATCTATCTTGACGATCACCGCATCGATACCTTGCCGCCGGAACAGCGCGGCTTCGGCATGGTGTTCCAGAACTACGCCCTGTTCCCGCACATGACGGTGGCCAAGAACGTCGGCTTCGGCCTGCTGATGCGCGGCGTGCCTGCCGCCGAAATCCAGACCCGCGTCAAGCGCGCCCTCGACCTGGTGCAACTGGCGCAACACATGAACAAGCTGCCCGGCCAGTTGTCCGGCGGCCAGCAGCAACGCGTGGCGATTGCCCGCGCCATCGTCATCGAACCGCCGCTGATCCTGATGGATGAGCCGCTGTCCAATCTCGACGCCAAACTGCGCCTCGAAATGCGCTCCGAAATCCGTCGCATCCACGGCGAACTCGGCCGCACCACCCTGTACGTCACCCACGATCAGGATGAAGCACTGTCGCTGGCCGACCGCATCGTCGTCATGAAGGATGGCAAGGTGCAGCAGATCGGCACGCCGCCGGAAGTCTACGGCCAGCCGTCGAATCTCGCCGTGGCGCGCTTCATGGGCTATCGCAATGAACTGATTCTGGATGTGATCGGCCAGGATGCGCGGACCGTCACGCTGGCCGGTCCCGGCGTCAATCTGGCCGGCATCGCTAAGATGCGCCTGAACGGCCGCGCCGCCGTGTCGATCCGTCCGGAAGAATTCAGCATCTGCGCCGACGGCACCGCCCCCGACAACAGCATCAGCGCACGCGTCGAGTCGGTCGAATATTACGGTCGCGAATCGCTGTTCATGCTGCGCACGCAAGACAACACGCGCCTTTACGTACGTGCCGAAGGCAAAGCCTCGCCGGGCGAAACCATCCGCGTCTCCGTGCCCGCCGACCGCGTGCTGGCTTATCCTTTCGAACAGGTGGCATGATGCTGATGTCCTCGCAAACCGCCGGCGCGCGCTGGCGTGATCCGGCCATGTGGATGGCGGCACCGGCCGTGGTCTTCATGCTGGCGGTGTTCGTCTATCCGTTCATCCACGGCCTGATCCTGTCGTTCCAGCCGCTCGAAGGCGGCGGCATGCTGTCGAACTACGTCAAGTTCTTCAACACGGAAAACCTGTGGATGACCATCGGCGTGACGCTCAAGCTGGCCTTGCCGGCAACGCTGATCAACATCCTGATTGCGGTGCCGGTGGCCTATCGCCTGCGCCACAAGACGCCTTATCAAAAGATCGCCACGACGATCCTGGTGATTCCGATCACGCTGGGCACGGTGCTGATCGCCGAAGGCATGCTGACCTATTTCGGCCCCAAGGGCTGGTTCGCGCAGATCCTGCAGACGCTGCACATCTACGAAGGCGCAATCCGCCTGACGCACAACTATGCGGGGGTACTGATCTCGCTGGTGATCTCGGGCTTCCCGTTCGCTTTCCTGCTGATCCTGTCGTACATCACCGGCATCGATCCGGTGCTGCCGCGGGCCGCGGCGACGCTGGGCGCCAATCCGTTCAACCAGTTCCGCTACGTGATCTTCCCGCTGATCCTGCCGGGCCTGGCAATGGCGTTCTGCCTGTCGTTCGTACAAGCGTTTTCGGTGTTTCCTTCGGCGGTGCTGTTGGGTTCGCCGGCCGGTGCAACGCGTGTGATTTCGATTGCGGCGTATGAAGCGGCGTTCGAGAACTATGACTATTCCATGGCGTCGGCAGTAGCGATGATCATGGGCGCAGTGCAACTGGGCGTGGTGGTGATCGTGCTCGGTGCGCGCAATCTGTTCTACCGCGGTCCGGTCACCGGAGGCAAGGGTTAACCATGACACAAGCAACGACAACTTCTCCCATGATGACTTCGCAATCGATCTCACGACAGCCTGCACCGAAGCGCCGCTCCCACTGGGCCAGCCGTGCCTGGAGCGGACTGGTGGTCGGCCTGATGACCTTCTTCCTGATCAACGTCGGCCTGATGATCGCCTCGGTCGCCACCAACTCGGTGGCCAAGCGCTGGCTCGGGACCTGGCTGCCGAACGGCTGGACGCTGGAATGGTATTCCGCCGCCTGGCAGGAATTCCAGCTCGGCGACGTGCTGCTGGTAACGGTGCAGGTGGTGCTGTCGGTGGTGGTGCTGTCCATCGTGATCGGCGTGCCGGCGGCCTACACTCTGGCGCGGCGCAACTTCCGCGGCAAGAAACTGCTGACCGGCCTGTTCCTGCTGCCCCTGATGATCCCGCCGATCACCTACGGCATCCCGCTGGCGACCTTGATGTATGAACTGCACCTGGCAGGCACCCTGCCCGGCGTCATCATCGCCAACCTGCTGCCGGCGCTGCCGTTCGTGATTTTGGTGATGACGCCGTTCATCGAACAGATCGATCCGAACCTCGAATCGGCCGCACGGGTGTTCGGCGCACGCACCTTCACGATGTTCCGCCATGTGCTGGTGCCGTTGCTGGCGCCGGGCATCCTGGCTGCTTCGCTGCTGGTGCTGGTGCGCACGATTGCGATGTTCGAGCTGACCTTCCTGACGGCCGGCGCGGATACGCAGACGCTAGTGGTGGCGCTGTATTACTCGGTGTTCGCCGCAGGCGTGCGTGCTTCCCAGTCGATCGATGCGATGGCGATGGTGTACATGATCGTCACGCTGATCTGGCTGCTGATCGCGATGCGTTTCGTCAGCCCGACGCAACTGGTGTCGCGCGTCAAAGAGCATCCGCAAAAGTGATGAAACCTGACGCAGGAACACCATGAAGCTGAACAAGCAAACACTGGCGCAAGCAGATAAGCAGGCGGCGCTGCCGGACTATGACAGAGCCGCGCTACTACCCGGCATCGTGCATCTCGGACTGGGCGCCTTCCATCGCGCGCACCAGGCGGTCTACACCGACACGGTGCTGGCGCAGGGCGACCTGCGCTGGGGCATCGTCGGCGTATCGCTGCGCAGCCCTGAAACCCGCGATGCGCTGGCGCCGCAGGACAATCTCTATACGCTGGCGATCAGAGGCGTAGAAGGTGAACAGCTGCGCATCATCGGCTCGCTGGTCGACACGCTGGTCGCGCCGGAGTCGCCCGCCGCCGTGCTGGCGGCGATGAGTCATGCGCATTGCCATATCGTCAGCGTGACCGTGACGGAAAAAGGTTACTGCCACGACCCGGCGTCCAACACGCTGCGCTTCGATCATCCCGACATCGTCCACGACCTGGTGCATGCCGATGCGCCGCGTTCGGCGATCGGCTTCATCGTGCGCGCCCTCGGCAAGCGCCGCGATGCGGGCCTGCCGCCGTTCACGGTGCTGTCGTGCGACAACCTGCCGTCCAACGGCAATACTTCGCGCGCGCTGGTGCTGGCGTTTGCCGGGCATGTCGATCCTGAATTGTCGAAATGGATTTCCCGGCACGGCGCTTTCCCCAACTCCATGGTGGACCGCATCGTGCCCAAGACCACCGATGAGGATCGCGTCGCCATCGCCGCACGCCTGGGCGTCGACGACGCCTGGCCGGTGATGACGGAGCCGTTTTCGCAATGGGTGATCGAAGACCGCTTCGCCGGTCCGCGACCAGCTTGGGAAACCACCGGCGCAACCCTGGTGGAAGAAGCCGAGCCCTACGAACACGCCAAGCTGCGCATGCTCAACGGCAGCCATTCCAGCCTCGCCTATCTGGGTTCGCTGGCGGGCTACGTGACGGTCGACCAGGCCATCCGCGACGACGGCTTGCGCGGCTTCATCGAACAAATGATGACGCAGGAAATCGCACCGACGCTGCAACGTCCCGGCCTGGACGAATATCGCGACGAGCTGGTGGCGCGCTTCCGCAATCCGGCGCTGAAGCATCGCCTGCAACAGATCGCCATGGACGGTTCGCAAAAGCTGCCGCAGCGTTTGCTCGGCACCATCCGCGCACGCCTCGATGCGGGACTGCCTTGCATGCGACTGTGTTTTGCGGTGGCGGGATGGATACGTTATCTGCGCGGAGAAGATGAAGCCGGGCTGGCGTATCCGATCTCCGATCCGCTGGCTGATGCGCTGCAAGCGGCGGCGCGCATCGCCGACATCGACGCACGCGTGGATGCCTTGCTGGCGCTGGAAGCCGTGTTCGGAAATGATCTTGCCAAGCGGGTGGAGTTTGTGTCTGCGGTGAAGACATTCCTGCGCAGCATCGAAGAGCAAGGGGTTCTGAAATCGCTCGGCAAGATCGGCGCGTAATCAGGCGTAGTTATACGGGAGCGGAAGCGGAAGCACGCACCTTGCTCTTCGCCTCTTCGGTATCCTTCGCCGGCGGCAGGCCGAACATCCTGCCGTATTCGCGCGTGAACTGCGGCACGCTCTCATAGCCGACTGCAAACGCCGCACTGCTGGCGCTGACGCCGTCGGTCAGCATCAGCCTTCTGGCCTCGATCAGGCGCAACTGCTTCTGGAACTGCAGCGGCGACAACGAAGTCACGCTGCGGAAATGCTGATGAAATGACGACGGGCTCATGCCCGCCACCGCCGCCAGGCGTTCCACCGGCAACGCCTGCGCGAAATCGGTCCGCAACACCTCGACCGCACGCGCCACGCGCCGCGCCTGACTGTCCGGCCATCCCAGATTGCGAATCGCAGCGCCATGCTTGCCCGCCAGCAGCCAGTAATGCAACTCGCGCGTCAATTGGGTCTGCAGCACCGGCAACGCGGCCGGACGATCAAGCAAGCGCATCAGCCGCAACGCCGCATCGGCGACTTCCGCATCGGTCGGGTCGACGCGCACCGGTGCCTGTGCGGAAGCAGGTGCGGCTTCCATCTGCATCGCCAGATCGGCAATCACCGCAGGATCGAGTTCCAACACCAGCGACAGGTAAGGCGCGGCAAGGCTTGCGTGCGTAATCTGGCTGACCGTCGGCACGTCGGCCGTGATCAGCAGCGAATCGCCGGCCGAGAAGGCAAAGGCCTGCGCACCCATGGCTACACGTTTGCCGCCTTGCAAGACCAGGCACACCAGCGGTCGCGAAATGGCGTAGAGCAATTCGCTGACCTCGGTCGCGCGCACGATGGTGAGTCCGGCGATGGGCGTATGCGCCAGCCCGTCCCGCCCGGCATGAGCGTCGGCATAGCGTTGCACGGCAGTGAGTAAGGTCGTCATGGTGCAAGCCTACCTTGTCGGCGATTGTCTTGCACGCGACTTGCACGCGACTTGGAGGATCAGGCAAGGAACGTCGAGTATCCGGTAACCGGACCCGCCCCCTGCGTTCGATACTGCGGCTTCCATCAACGCATCGATACATCACAGCACAGGAGCCCACCATGACCACCACTGCCACCAGGATCACCCTCGTCACCGGCGCCAGCCGCGGACTCGGCCGCAACACCGCCCTCAGCATCGCCCGCCATGGCGGCGACGTTGTCGTCACCTACCACAGCCGCAGCGACGAAGCGCAAGCCGTGGTTGCTGAAATCCAGGCACTCGGCCGCAAGGCGGTCGCGTTGCAGCTCGATACCGGCGACGTCGCCGCATTCGCGTCCTTTGCGGAACGCCTGCGCGCCGCGCTGCGCGACACCTGGTCGCGCAACAGCATCGATCACCTGGTCAACAACGCCGGCCACGGCGACTACGCCCTGATCGGCGACACCACCGAGGCGCAATTCGACGGCCTGGTCAATGTGCATTTCAAGGGCGTCTATTTCCTGACGCAAACCCTGCTGCCCCTGATCGCCGACGGCGGCCGCATCGTCAACCTGTCCTCGGGCCTGACGCGCACCTCGTTCCCCGGCTATGCGGTATATGCCGCCGCCAAAGGCGCAGTCGAAGTGCTCACGCGCTACATGGCAAAGGAACTCGGAGCCCGCGGCATCGCCGTCAACACGGTCGCCCCCGGCGCCATCGAAACCGATTTCGGCGGCGGCGTGGTGCGGGACAATCCCGAGATCAACAAACAGTTTGCGGGCCTGACCGCACTGGGCCGCGTAGGCGTACCGGACGACATCGGCCCGATGATCGCCTCACTGCTGTCGCAGGACAATCGCTGGGTGACGGCGCAGAGAATTGAAGTGTCCGGCGGACAAGGAATTTAAGACGAGGACGAGGAAGCAGGAGTAAAAGCGACAGGCGATCTAAAAACCATCTCATTCCCCTGGCGACGCGCAGCGAGCCAGTCTGGAATTCCCGCTTGCGAGTAGCCGGTGGCGGCAGGTGCAAATTGGATAAAGAAGGGAAACTTGTCTGAGCGCAGCGAGTTTGTTTCCCTTCCCGATTTGTGCCTGACGACGCCGGGAACCCCGAAGGGGCTACGAACTTGCGGTCGCCTTTCTTTGCTTACTTTCTTTGGCGAAGCAAAGAAAGTGAGCGGCTGCCGGGCCGCCCCCGGCGAGGTCGTCCGAAGAAAGAAAAAAATTAATGAGAACAGGAAGACAGGTCAGGTAGAGGCCACAGAATTACGGTTACCAACCCGCTTAACCAACTCCGCCAACACCTCCTGCCCAGCCACCCAATCCCCCAACCCCGAAGCAGTATTGATATGCCCCACCGCCCCCGCATTGACAAACTCGGCGCCCCAAACACCAGCCCAATATTCAGCACGTTCGGCAGACATCCAGGGATCGTCGGTGCTGCCGATCACCACTGAAGGAAACGGCAGCCGCACCTGCACCACATCGGCCACTTTGAATTTTTCAGGATCCGCCGGCGCCACCAGCAGTGCACCGACGATCTGACCGGCATCAATCCCCACACGATGCACCGACGTCAGACAGCCAAAGCTGTGCGCAACGATCACGGTAGGACGAACATCCTGCGCCAGCACTTCCTGCAAACGCGCTGACCACACCGGCAAATCGGCAACGTCCCAGCGATCCTGCTCTACCCGCTCGAAGGCCGGATACAGCCGTTGCCAACGCGACTGCCAATGTTCGGGACCGCTGCCGTCAAGTCCCGGCACCACCAACACGCGGAAATCCGCAATGCGTGGAACAACGGAGCTGCCTTGATTGCGTGCGGTCGTCTTGCCCATGTCAGGCCACCTTGCTTTCAGCGTCGGGAAGCGGGAGCGCCAGGATCGATTTCGGCGTATCCCAGAGATAGCCCTGAGCATACACCGGCGTGCCGAGTTTGCCGCCGAAGTCCTGCAACCGGGCGAACACCGCAGGATTCTCAACGCGCTTGAATACCACCCGGATGCCGTGTGCAGCAGCTTGCCGCAGCAACTTCTCGGTGCCCTCTTCATCGGTCAGTTCGCGCGCGTCGACCTTGATCATGTCGGGCTTGACCTTCTCCAGCAAGGCCAGCGCATCGCGTGCATCGGCGGCGCTGATGCCGAGTCGGAAACCGTTGCGCCGGTAGTTGTCCAGCACGTAGTTGAGCAGCCAGCCTTGGTTCTGCGTCACCACCGGCATTTGCAGCACGATCTTGTCATGCGGCAATTCCAGCAGATTGAGGATACGGCGGAAAGCGATGCCGTGATTGCTGTCGACGGCTGCCAGCAAACGCGCATGCACGCTCAGGTGCAGACTGACGTCGTGGTCCACTTGGCGATAAAAATTGATCGAATGCAACATGCGGCACAAGCGATCCAGTTCGACCGACTCGTCATCACTGGCGGCCTGGTCGAGCAGGCGCCACAGATGCAGACCGCTGTCGTCTTCGGAATAGCTGCGCGCAAATCCTTCATGCGCAACGACGGTGGCGTCCGGCGTGCCGGCGCTGCCGAATACGCGTATCGGTTGAAACGCGGAAGTGAGCGTGGTGTTGAAATACTTGCCCTGCGCCCGCCCTTCCGCATCCAGCCAGACCTTGGACTCTTGCCCGCCTGAACCGTCGGGCCCATTGAGGCGGGCAAGATATTTTTCCAGGGCTTGATACTTCATCAATGGCTCCGCGATGAAATCGGATCAGAGCTTGGCGATCGACACTTCGGTCGCCTTGACCAGCGCGACGACTTCGCTGCCGATCACCAGGCCCAGGTCCTTGACCGAGCGTGTGGTGATGACCGATGTGACGATACCGGCTGGTGTTTCGACATCGACTTCGGAGACAACGGAGCCTTCGATGATGGCTTTGACTTTGCCCTTGAATTGATTGCGGACGTTGATGGCTTGAATGGTCATGCTTGACTCCTGGTGGGGTGGAAAACTGCGTTAAAAAATTAAAAACGAAAATAAAAACGAAAACAAAAAATGAAAACTTAAATTGCCCACTGCACCTGATTGACGGTCTTCTGCAGCGAGACATCGCCGAGCGTGCCGTCCGGCGCACTGGCCGGGTGTTGCAGCACGCGCGACAGGATGTACTCTTCCATCTGCGCGAACGCAGGGTTGCCGCGTGCACGCGGACGCGGCAGGTCGATGATTTGGTCGAGCGTGATGTTGCCGTCTTCGATCAGCACCACGCGATCGGCCAGCGCGATCGCTTCCTGTACGTCATGCGTGACCAGCACGGCGGTGAAGCCGCGCTTTTGCCACAGCGATTCGATCAGTTGCTGCATCTCGATGCGGGTCAGCGCATCGAGCGCGCCCAGCGGTTCGTCCAGCAGCAATAATTCGGGGTCGTGCACCAGAGCGCGCGCCAGCGCCACGCGTTGACGCTGGCCGCCGGACAGGACAGCCGGCCATTCGCCGGCGCGTTCTTCCAGACCGACCTGGCGCAGCGCTTGCGAGGCCGACGACAAGGCTGCCTTGGGCAAGCCCAGCGCGACGTTGTTGAGCACGCGTTTCCATGGCAGCAGGCGCGAGTCCTGGAACATGATGCGGGTCTCCGGCTCGAAGCCCGCTTGACGTCCGTCGGCGTCCTTGGCGAAGGCGACTTCGCCGTGGGTGGCGGTTTCCAGTTTGGCGATCAGGCGCAGCAAGGTGCTCTTGCCGCAGCCGCTGCGACCGACGATGGCGACGAATTCGCCGGGCTTGACGTCGAGCGCGACGGCTTTCAGAACTTCGCGACCGGCATAGGATTTCGACAGGCCGTCGATGGCGACGCGCACGCCACGGCTTTGCTTGCCGGCTTGCGCTTCGGCGGCATTCTTTACTTGCGTGGTTTCGACAGGATTGTTTTGCATCGCGACGCCCTTATCCGTTTCTTTGCTGGTTGCTTTGTTGGTTGCCTTGTTCATTGATAACCCGGATGCCAGCGCAGCCAGAATTTTTCCAGGCTGCGCGCCAGCACGTCGGCCAGTTTGCCGAGCAGCGCGTACAGCAGGATGCCGACCAGCACCACATCGGTTTGCAGGAATTCGCGGGCGTTCATGGTCATGTAACCGATGCCGGCTTGCGCCGAGATGGTTTCGGCCACAATCAGCAGCACCCACACCAGGCCGAGCGCAAAACGCACGCCGACCAGGATCGACGGCAACGCGCCGGGCAGGATCACGTCGCGATACAGCGGCCAGCCGGACAAGCCGTAGCTCTTCGCCATTTCGATCAGGCCCTTGTCGACCGAGCGGATGCCGTGGAAAGTATTGAGGTAAATCGGGAAGAACACGCCGACCGACACCAGGAACAGCTTGGAAGTCTCGTCGATGCCGAACCACAGGATCACCAGCGGGATCAGCGCCAGCGCCGGAATATTGCGCACCATCTGCAGCGTGGTGTCGAGCAGCACTTCGGCCTGGCGGAAGGTGCCGGTCAGCAGTCCAAGCAGCAGGCCGAGTCCGCCGCCGACGGCGAAGCCCGAGGCGGCGCGCCCTGTGCTGACGCCCAGATGCGTCCACAACTCGCCCGATACCGACAGGTTCCAGGCTGCGCGCAACACTGCCCACGGCTCGGGCAGGATACGGCTGGACAGCCAGCCCAGTTGCGCTGCGATCTGCCACACCACGATCAGGCCGACCGGCAAGGCCCAGGACAATAATTGCGTGGCGCCAAAACCATTGCTGCTGCCGCTGCCGCTGACGCTACTTTTGGCAGCAGCGATCTTGCGCGGCGTATCGACGGTAGGGCTGGCGATGCTTGTACTCATGACGGCTCCTTAACTCTCCGAAACTTGCTGCGCCGGCTTGGCGACCGGCGGCGGTACGTGGGTGTTGCCGACGATCTCGCCGAACGGGCCGGTCAGGTTGAAGCCGGGCAGCGTTTCCTTCTGCTTGCGCGGCAACAGCGGAAACACCAGTTCGGCAAAGCGATACGATTCTTCCAGATGCGGATAGCCGGACAGGATGAAGGTGTCGATGCCGAGGTCGGCGTATTCTTTCAGGCGTGCCGCCACGGTCGGACCGTCGCCGACCAGCGCGGTGCCGGCGCCGCCGCGCACCAGGCCGACGCCGGCCCAGAGATTCGGGCTGACTTCGAGTTTGTCGCGCTTGCCGCCGTGCAGCGCGGCCATGCGGCGCTGCCCTTCGGAATCCATCTTGGCGAAGGTCTTCTGCGCCTTTTCGATGGTGGCGTCGTCGAGTTTGCTGATGAGCTCGTCGGCGGCGCGCCAGGCGGCTTCCGTGGTTTCACGGACGATCACGTGCAGGCGGATGCCGAAGCGCAGAGTGCGGCCGGCCTTGGCGGCGCGTGCGCGCACGATGGCGATCTTTTCGGCGACAGCTTCGGGCGGTTCGCCCCAGGTCAGGTAGACGTCGACTTGTTCAGCGGCGAGGTCGATCGCTTCGTCCGAGGAGCCGCCGAAATACAGCGGCGGGTATGGCGCCTGTACCGGTGGATAGAGCGCCTTGGCGCCCTTGACGCTGAGGTGCTTGCCTTCGAAATTGGTTTCGCCGCCAGTATGGGTCTTGCTCAGCACATCGCGCCAGATCTTGAGGAACTCATCGGAGATTTCATAGCGCTCCTTGTGGGTGCCGAAGATGCCGTCGCTTTCCTGCTCGGCAGGATCGCCGCCGGTGACGACATTGACCAGCAAGCGGCCACCGGACAGGCGGTCGAAGGTCGCTGCCATGCGCGCCGACAACGTCGGTGCGCTCAGGCCGGGACGCACCGCGACCAGGAATTTCAGTTGCCTGGTTTCACCGATCAGGCTGGCGGCTGTGACCCAGGCGTCTTCACAGGAACGTCCGGTCGGCAGCAGCACGCCGTCATATCCCAAGGTATCGGCGGCGACTGCGACCTGCTTCATGTAGTCATGACTGACCAGGCGACCGCCTTCTGCGGTGCCGAGGTAGCGGCTGTCGCCGTGCGTGGGGATAAACCAGAAAACGTTCATTGCAAACTCCAATCGATATCGGTATCAGGTAAAACCAGCGGCGCGCCGCTCTCTCGAAAGCCGGCGCATCCTTCGTGCGTATTACTTTCTTACTTCAGCACCGCGTCCTTGACGCTGAGTTTTTTCGGGATCAGCTTGAGCTCGAAGAAGGCGTCGGCGATGCGTTGCTGCTCTTCCAGCACCTTGGCGTCGATCGGCCGGAAGATATGTTCATAGCGCTTCAGGCTGATTTCGATGACATCGGTGTCCAGACCCTGGATAGGCGCGAGTTGGGTCGCGGCTTCCTTGGTGTTGGCGCGGATCCATTGGCCTTCCTTGGTGATTTCTTCCAGCAGCACTTTGATGATCGCCGCATTCTTTTCAGCGAACGGACGCGCGCTCAGGAAGAACTGGTGATGGCTGACTGCGCCCACACCGGTTGCCAGGCGACGTGCGCCGATCTGTTTTTCAGCGGCGGCCTGGAACGGATCCCAGATGGCCCACGCGTCGATGGCGCCTTTTTCAAACGCGGCACGGGCATCGGCCGGCGCCAGGTAAACCGGCTGGATATCGCTGTAGCTGAGGCCGGCTTTCTTGAGCAGGGCCACCACCAGCCAGTGCACGTCGGAACCCTTGTTGAAGGCGATCTTCTTGCCCTTCAGTTCGGCCACGCTCTTGATCGGCGAATCCTTTTGCACCAGCAGGCCTTCAGCATCCGGCGTCGGGATTTCATACGCGGTATAGACGAAGTTCGCACCTGCCGCCTGGGCAAACACCGGCGGCGCTTCGCCGACATAGCCGAAGTCGACCGAGCCGACATTCAGCGCTTCCAGCAGTTGCGGCCCGGCCGTGAATTCGGCCCATTTGACTTCCACGCCTTGCGCCTGGAGACGCTTTTCCAGCAAGCCGTGCGCCTTGAGCAGCACCAGCGTGCTGGCGGCTTTTTGATAGCCGATGCGCAGCACTTGCCTGGACTGGGCCGCGGCGAAGTTGCTCACGCCAAGGCCTGCAGCGGCAATGGCCAGAGTGGTCAGCAGGCCGAGGGTACGGCGTCTGGCGGAACGTTGTTGTGCACTCATCTGTTTTCCCGTAACTGTTATTTTGTGAAATTCGGCGTAACAAGGCCCCTCCGCTTCTGCAGCGGATCTTGGGTCTTGCATGGATGACTAATTTGAAGCGGAGCTAGATTCGGAGCTACGCTTAAACGCTACATCGGATTTGCGAAAACGGTACGTCGGTGAATGCTCCCGGCGCGGTTTTGTGCAAGGCCAACAGGCTGCTCGACAGTTGATCGACGCCTTCCTGCACGCGCGCCACGATGGGCGCATCGAGCACCAGGCCGTCCTGCTCCGACCAGATCACTTGTGCTTCGGTCGCGTAAATGCTTGGCAGTACATGCTTGGGCCCCAGCGACGACAGCACCGGACGCAGCGCGTAATCGAGCGCCAGCATGTGCGATTGACTACCGCCGGTCGCCAGCGGCAAGACCAGCTTGTCGGTCAGGCCGAACTGCGGCAACAGGTCGAGGAAAGCCTTGAGCGCACCGCTGTAGGCTGCCTTGTAGACCGGCGTCGCCACGACGACTGCGGAAGCTTCTGCAACGCGGGCCAGCGCGGCCTTGATCTCGGGGTCGTTGAAGTCGGCGCGGATCAACGCCTGTCCAGGCAAATCGCGTACGTCCAGTTTGGAATAGCGGTGCCCGAGCGCAGCCAGCTTTTCGCCGACGTGGTGCAGCAAGCGGGTGGAACGGGACGGAGCGGAAGGACTGCCGGCCAACAAGAGAATCGTCATGGTCAACTCAAAGGGTGAATCAGGTGAATCTGGAGATGATTCCGGAAGCCGTGATGCAGGCTCCCGGAGTTTGGCGCTGAGGGTCGAACTTGTATCGTTACGCCGGGTGCTTACTTCTTGTTCGGTACGTACAACTGATCGAAACTGCCGCCGTCGGAGAAGTGATCCTTCTGGGCCTTCTGCCAACCGCCGAAGGTGTTGTCGACGGTGATCAGGTTGACCTTCGGATATTGCGATGCGTACTTCGCAGCGATCTTCGGGTTGATCGGACGGTAGTAGTTCTTGGCGATGATTTCCTGGCCTTCATCGGAATACAGATACTTCAGGTATTCTTCGGCGACCTTGCGGGTGCCGCGACGATCAACGACTTTGTCGACGATCGATACTGGCGGTTCAGCCAGGATGGAGATCGATGGGGTGATGACGTCGAACTTGTCCGGACCCCATTCTTTCAGCGAGATCAGCGCTTCGTTTTCCCATGCCAGCAGGACGTCGCCCAGGCCGCGTTCAACGAAGCTGATGGTGGCGCCGCGTGCGCCGGAGTCCAGCACCGGCACGTTCTTGAACAGCTTGGAGATGTAATCGCGTGCAGCGGCGTCATTGCCGCCCTTCTTCAGCGCGTAGGCCCATGCCGCGAGGTAGTTCCAGCGTGCGCCGCCCGAAGTCTTCGGATTCGGCGTGATCACCGAGACGCCCGGCTTGATCAGGTCGTCCCAGTCCTTGATTTTCTTGGGGTTGCCCTTGCGCACCAGGAACACGATGGTCGAGGTGTATGGCGAGCTGTTGTGGTCGAGGCGTTTTTGCCAGTCGGCCGGCAGCAGTTTGGCCTTTTCCGAGATTTCGTCGATGTCGTAAGCCAGCGCCAGCGTCACCACGTCTGCGTCGATGCCGTCGATGACGGAGCGTCCCTGTTTGCCGGAACCGCCGTGGGATGCCTTGATGGTCAGGTTGTCGCCGGTCTTGGCCTTCCAGTACTTGGCGAAGGCCTTGTTATAGTCGGCGTAGAGTTCGCGAGTCGGGTCGTAGGAGACATTCAGCAAGGAGATATCCGCAGCGTGCGCCAGCGGCACAACCTGGGAAAACAAGGCTGCCACGGCAACCGACTTGATAAGCTTTTTCAACATGATCTGCATCCCTCTTTGTTCAGTTTTGTTCTGGAGAGCACAGGTTAATGAGGCGGCAAGAAAAAACGAACGAATACTTTCTTCTCTCAATATGCAAAAAACAGATATGCAACAACAAGACTGCCGAATATAGACAGGCGCTGTTCATATCAAATTCGCATAAGGGAATCACCGGCAGCAATATAGCCGGGAGGCATGGATGAATAGGAATTCACGGCGAATCGCAATATCGGCCGTTATGACGCAATCACGGAGCCGGGGCTGCTATCTGTCCCTTGAACACTGTCGCCGCCGTTTCATTTTTTTATCGTAAAACTACCGGCGGCCCCGTAAAACGCCTCGTCCTGGCGCACCGTCTTCTTCTCATTTTCACAATGTGGTATAAAGAACCTATTGCAATGCATCAGAAATCGAGATGAAAAAAGAAGCCCACGACGAGACAGGCGCGATATCGATCCAGGTCATTGAGCGGATGGTGTCCCTGCTGGACGCGCTGGCAATGTATCCGGATCCGGTCAGCCTGAAGGAATTGTCGGCCGCCACCAAGCTGCATCCATCGACGGCCCACCGCATCCTCAACGACCTGGTGGTGAAGCGTTTCGTCGATCGCTCGGAGCCCGGCACCTACCGCCTCGGCATGCGTCTGCTGGAACTCGGCAACATCGTCAAGAGCCGCCTGAGCGTACGCGAAGCCGCACTCGACTTCATGCGCGCCCTGCACCGCAAGACCCATCAGACCATCAACTTGTCGGTGCGCCAGAGCGATGAAATTGTTTATATCGACCGCTCCTTCTCCGAACGCTCGGGCATGCAGGTGGTGCGCGCCATCGGCGGCCGGGCGCCGCTGCATCTGACCTCGACCGGCAAGCTGTTCCTCTCCATCGACGACCCCAAGGCGGTGCGTTCCTATGCCACGCGCACCGGGCTGGCCGGCCACAACAAGAATTCGATTACCGACCTGAGCAAGCTGGAGCGCGAGCTGAGCATGGTGCGCGCGCTTGGCTACGCACGCGACAACGAAGAGCTGGAGCTGGGTGTGCGCTGTATGGCGGCAGGCATCCGCGACGACTCCGGCAAACTGGTCGCTGGACTGTCGATTTCGGCGCCGGCCGATCGCCTGCAGGAAGATTGGGTGGAAGACCTGGTCACGACCGCGGCGCAGATCTCCTCGGCATTGGGCTTCGTGAACCAGCAAAACCTGCAGGATGGCGCGGCGTAATCCGACCGGCGACCCGATGCCGGGACGGGGGCAATAAAAAAGGCGAACCGAGGTTCGCCTTTTTTAATTATCCGGGACTAAATCCGGATCAGCCTTCGTCCGCGCGTGCGCGCAGATTCACGCGGGTCAGGTTCTGCGGCCCCTGCTCGGACAGCCATTTGCGCATACGTGCGGCGTCGCCCACGTGGGACAGCTTGCCCTTGGAATCGAGGAACACCATCACCACCGAACGGCCTTCGATCTTGGTCAGCATGACCAGGCAGTGGCCTGCTTCGTTGATGTAACCGGTTTTTTGCAGGCCGATGTCCCAATCCTTGCTGGCGACCAGGCGGTTGGAGCTGGCGTATTGCAGAGCGTGGCCGCTGGGCTCGACCATGTATTTGGCATCGGTCGAGTATTGGCGAATGATCGGGTAGTTATAAGCTGCAACCACCAGTTTGGCGAGATCGCGTGCGCTGGCGACGTTATTGCTGGAGAGGCCGGTCGAATCCACGTAGTGCGTATCCATCATGCCCAACGAGCGCGCCTTGGCGTTCATCGCGGCGACGAATGCCGGCAGGCCGCCCGGATAATTGCGACCGAGCGCCGATGCAGCGCGATTCTCGGAACTCATCAGTGCAATGTGCAGCATGTCGTCGCGCGACAATTGCGCACCGACGCGCAGGCGGGAACTGCTGTGTTTTTGACGATCGACATCGTCATCGCTGACGGTCAGGATTTCTTCCATGTTCTGGCGCGCTTCAACCACCACCAGCGAAGTCATCAGCTTGGTGACGGAAGCAATCGGCAAGGCGACGGAGGAATTTTTTTCAAACAGGACTTGCGAACTGGCCTGGTCGATTACCAGTGCGACGTTGGAACGCAGCGCCAGCGGATCTTGCGTCAGGTTGAGGCCGGCCATGTCGCCGGCGGTCATGACGGGCGGCACCACCGGAACGGTCGGCATCGCTGCGACGCGCTGATACACCACGCGGCGCCTGCCGTGGACGACGGCGACCTTCTTGACCAGTTTTTCACGGCGGTCCAGCGAAGCTTGAGTGGCCCGCTTGGGCGCGGCGACTGGACGACGATGGACGACGTTCTTCTTGATTACGGCCTTTTTAACGGCGGTTTTCTTGGAATTAGGCGAAGTTTGCGCTTGCACAGAGGAAGTGCCGACCAGGACCAGAAGTGCCGTAGCGACGGCAGCTAGCGCAGATTTGAGCATTGGTGAACCTCCCCCTGATTGATACATACAAGAAACTGTTGGCAGTGTAGCAAACCAAGGGAAAATCGCAAGATAATTAGGTAGTTAGCGCAACTTTTTAAACAACTTTCTTGAAAAATGCGCTTTTTTTAATTTTTAGAAACCCCATGCGACTCTTTTTAACGGTCGCGATACCTCAGATTTGCTATAAACAGACCCGCCAGTACGAAATAAAATCCACAGCATGATACCAGTGTAACGCCACCTCCAGCCAGTCCATCGCGATAACAGAGGCGAATATCGGGACCAGATGAACGCATTGCAACGCACTCGCGGACCCGATGCGGACGAAGCCGTAATTGCACACCAGCGTCGCCAGGATACTTGGGGGGAAACAGTCAGATAAAGAACACCGCTCACACTACCTGATTGAGCGGTATAACGAACCTCCCCCCGCCTCCGTTGACGAGCATCAGCAAAGTGAATGCAAACAGCCCGAGCGCACATGGGGTCCAGTATATTCTCGGGCGTGCTTTAAATCGGCTTGATCGCTTCCACCAGCACGGTATCGATGTCGAAGGAATAGTCTTCCGCCACGTTGAAGTAAGCGCGCACCTCTACCGGCGCGGCGCGCCACAGCGACTTGATGGCGACGATGTGTTCCGGCGAGGTGCGCATGCGTGCGACCCATGAGGCGAATTCCAGCGTCAGTTTCCAACTCTTGGAAAATTCGACCTGCAGGCCGGTCTGCGCAATCAGTTTTTTCCACGACGACAGGCTGACGTTGCGCACGTGCGAGGTGTCGCGCAGCAGTTCGATGCCCTGCATGTAGGTGTCGGCCAGCACATCGGCCGGCGCTGCGGTGTCGATCACCACAAAGCGACCGCCCGGCTTCAGCACGCGCGCGGCTTCCTGCAAGGCCTGCGGCAGATTGCGCCAGTGATGCGCGCTGAAACGCGTACAAACGACGTCGAATGAGGCATCGGCGAACGGCAGGCGGTCGGCGCTGCCCTGCTGCACTTCAATATTCGATAATTTGCGTTCGACGGCGGCGGCGCGCACCACTTCCAGCATCTGCGCCGACAAATCGTAGGCGACCACTTGTGCGGCGAACGGCGCCGTGGCGAAACTGGCGTGGCCGCCGCCGCAGCCCAGATCCAGCACGCGGGCGTGCGGATAGGCTGCGGCATACGCCGCGAGGTCTTGCAAATCCGCACCCTGCGCGTGGACAGCGCTGGTCAGATACGAGGCGGCGGTAGTGCCGAATTGTTCGGAAATCACTTCATTGTGGCTACGCATTCCTGGCTCCCTGGGTTGATATGTTCACGTGGTGATTGAGTGGCTGGAGACGCAAGTTTAGTTGTTCTGTATCCTGGTACAAGTTCACCATTTATACTATTACCAAAACCAACAGCCTCAACCTCCCCTTTCGCCATGCCATCCGACGACGCCAGACAGGACAAGACTCTCAAACCCGATATCAAGCGCAAAGCACTCGGCGAGTTCATCAAATCGCAGCGCGAGCAGATCTCGCCGACGCTGGCCGGACTCGGCCATCTGTCGCACGGCACCCGACGCCGCACGCCGGGCTTGCGACGCGAGGAAGTGGCGCAGCTGTGCGGCATCAGCGTGACCTGGTACACCTGGATAGAACAAGGCCGCACCGATTCGATCTCGCCGCAAGCGCTGGCGCGTATCGCCGATGCCCTGCACCTGCCGCGCGCCAAACGCACCTATTTGTTTGAACTGGCGGAAAAGAAGGATCCGGTGCATCAGGAGGATCACACCGAAAGCATCGCGCCGGAAATTCTCGATGTCGTGCGCAGCATCCGCCAACCGGCGTATGTGCTGGACCGCTACTGGAACGCACTGGCCTGCAACGCGCCGGCTCGCAAGCTGTTCACGGGCTGGCTCACTGCCGGCAGCGAATATGGCAACCTGCTGTTTTTCACGTTTTGCACGACGGCCTCGCAAGAACTGATCACCGATTGGGAACAGCGCGCACGCCGCCTGGTCGCGGAGTTTCGGGCCGATTGCGGCCAGTACCTGGACGATCCGCAGATCAAGACGATGGTGGAAGAATTATCGGCGCGCAGTGCGCTGTTCAAGCGCGCCTGGAGCCTGCAGGATGTGGTCGAACGCGAAGGCGGCAAGCGCCTGTTCCGCCATCCCGTACAGGGCGAGCTGACTTACCAGCAGGTGAATTTCCGTGTGGCGAACCGGCCGGATCTGAAGCTGATTACCTTGATGCCCGTCTGAACGAAACTACTTGCGCACCACGAAAGCGACGCCGATCACGGCTACCACCATGCCGATGATGCCGACCAGGCTGAAGACTTCGCCGAACATCAGCCAGGCCATCACGGCAGTGGTCGGCGGCGTCAGGTACAGCAGGCTGGTGACGGCCGTCGCCGCGCTGCGCCGGATCAGCGCGAACAGCAGGAAGATGGCGCCGATCGACAAGGCCAGCACCGACCACAGCAAGGCGCCGATGAACTGCGGCGTCCACGCGACCGCATGTAGACTCAGGTCGAAGTCTTCCAGGAAAATCGCAAACGGCAGCACCACCAGCAACGACGCCACGAACTGCACGATGGTGCCGGTGCGCAGGTCGAAGTGCGGGCAGAAGCGTTTCTGATACAGCGTGCCGATGGTGATCGTCACCAGCGCCATGACGCACAGGGAAATCGCTTGCCACGACAAGCCGATCAGTGAAATCTTGTTGGCCACCACCAGCCCGACGCCGCACAAACCGAGCCCCAATCCCAGCCATTGGCGTCCCTTGACGCGCTCGCCGACGAAGGGTGCGGCGAATGCAGTGAGCACCGGTTGCATGCCGACGATCAACGCGGTCAACCCGGCCGGCATGCCCATCTTGATGGCGCTCCACACGCCCGCCAGATAGGCCGCATGCAACAACACGCCGGCCACGGCGATGTGTCCGATCTGCCGTCCTTGCGGCCACGGCGCGCGCAGCACCAGCACCAGCGGCACCAGGACAATCAGCACACCGGCGAAGCGCAGCACCAGGAAAGTCAGCGGCGGCGCGTACGGCAGGCCGAACTTGGCGACGATGAAGCCGGTGCTCCAGATCAGCACGAAGGCCAGCGGAACGAAATTGAGCAGCAAGGGATTCCAGGAGCGTTTGTCCTGGGCGGCGCCGGCGGCGATGCGAATCATAGTTATCCAAAACACACTGCGGGAGGTCTGCGCGGAAGCGGGGTGAAAATCCTGGCTCCGGGTTCAATTCCAGTCGGCAGCGTATCGACTGGCTAGCGTTATTGTTTGTACGTGGACGGCGACGGTGTCTTCGATGTTTTTTCCGTAACCGCCCGCCATCGTAACCGCGATCGGAATTCTTTGCTGACGACCCAGTTCGAACACCAGCGTGTCGCGCGCCGCCAGGCCGTCCATGCTCAGTTTCATGCGCCCGAGCCGGTCGCCTTCGTGCGGATCGGCGCCGGCCAGGTAGATGATGAGTTGCGGAGCGAAGCGCGCCATCAGTTGCGCCAGCGCCGCCTCCAATGCAGCCAGGTAGTCGGCATCGCCAACGCCGTCGGGCAAGGCGACGTCGAGGTCGCTGCGTTCTTTTTCGAATGGATAGTTGCGTTCGCCGTGCAGCGACAAGGTGAACACCGAATCGTCCTTCGCCAGAATCGATGCGGTGCCGTTGCCCTGATGGACGTCGAGGTCGACGATCGCCACGCGCGCGGCGCGGCGTTCGGCTTGCATCAGGCGCGACGCCACGGCGGCGTCATTGAACACGCAAAATCCGGCGCCGCGATCGGCATAAGCGTGATGCGTGCCACCGGCCAGATTGATTGCGACGCCCTGCTCCAAAGCGCTGCGGCAAGCGGCAATGGTGGCGCCGGCGGACCGGCGCGAACGCTCGACCATTTCCGGCGACCAGGGGAAGCCGATGTCCTTTTGCACCTGCTCCGGCAAGGCGCCGCGCGAGACCAGATCGACATAGCGCGGATGATGCGCCAGCGCCAGCACGCCGTCGGTGGCTGCCTGGGCTTCATGGAATTCCAGATCCGCCACTGCACGCGCGGCGCCCTCGCGGATGAGGCGATACTTGATCATCGGGAAACGATGTCCGACCGGCAGCGGCAGGACGAAATGGTCGCTGTAGTAGGCTCTCAAACATTGACTTTCAATAGGCATTCAGCAGCTTGATGCGGACGCCGATACAGGCCTGATGCAAGACTGAAGCGGCCCCAAAAAAAACCGACTCGGGAGTATGTGTGACATCTGCGGGAAATGCGCCACAATCTTTTTGAAAATCGTCGGCAAACCTATTGACATGCCGGTGTTTTCACCTAAAATCCGAATTGTGCACCGCACAAAAGAGTGTCCAACAATAGCGTGCATTTCCCTGCCCCATTCCATTCAATCTTGATATCGGACCAAAGGACTACGCAAAATGACGACTCTCACCGAACAATTCTCCGCCGCAACCAAAGCGAACTTCGAAGCGCAAATCGCACTGTTTAGCCAGTTTGCCAACAAGACCTTCGAGGGCGTCGAAAAGCTGGTCGACCTGAACCTGAAAGCCACCAAGTCTTCCCTGGAAGAAACGCGCGAAGCGACACAGAAGCTGCTGACCGCAAAGGATGCGCAAGAATTCTTTTCATTCTCGAGCGCGCAGGCTCAGCCTACCGTCGAAAAGAGCCTGGCTTATGGCCGCCATCTGGCCGGCATCGTGTCCACCACGCAAGCGGAACTGACCAAGACCGCCGAAGCGCAACTGGCGGAGGTCAACCGCAAGGTGATTTCGCTGATCGACGAGGCCTCCAAGAACGCCCCGGCCGGTTCGGAAAACGCGATCACTTTCGTCAAGACAACCATCGGCAACTTCAACGCCGGCTACGAGCAATTCACCAAGAGCGCCAAACAAGCGAGCGAAGCACTGGAAGCCAACGTCTCCAGCGCCGTCGATCAGCTGTCGCAGGCAACCGTAAAAGCAACAAGCCGCAGCAAGAAATAATTTCAACGAATAATTCGAGCCTGAACAACACCCGGGCAGACAATATTCGTTATGATGATTGCTCTGCCCCGGTTTGCTTTACTGGTTTGTTGACACAGTTGTAACGCTGCAAGATTTCTGCAAGTGGTTGCAAGTAGTGCTTGTGCAATACCCGTTATTCAGCAATGAGGCGTATCCCCGTTCTACCCGTAGCGCCTCAGAGCAATCCTTGTCTCCTCGGTATCTGATTTCCTCCTAAGATACCGTTTCTGATGCCTCGGTGAGCCGGGGCATTTTTTTGCCCACGGCATCATCTCCGACTCAGTTCAGTTTCCACTTGCCTGCTGGTAATCCGCCTTCAACTGGCGCAGGCCCTCTTCCATCTTGCGGAAAGCATCTTCCACCTGCGCTGGTTCTCCTTTGACCCCGAGGTCGATGTGGCGGCGCGTCTTGTCGTCGCCGACATGCGGCAAGCTGAATACCTTCACGAGCGCAAACTCCGCCTCGATGGCTTCCATGAGCGGCGTCAGCGTCGACTCCGGCATGTCGAATACCAGCACCGACTTTTCCGCACGCGCGACGCGGTGGAACAAGTGCGCATAGTGCGTATCGAGCACCCATTCAAACATCGGCCACGCCATCACCGGAAAGCCCGGCGCGAAATAATGCGCGCCCTCGCCGCTGACGTTCGGCACAAAGAAGCCGGGGATCTTGTTGAACGGATTGGGAATGATCGAGGAGCCGACCGGAAACTCGCCCATCTTCAGGCGATGCAGGTTTTCCGGCGCGTCGAACACCGGAGTGATGCCGGCCTCGCGCGCGGTATCGGCGATGCGTTCCTGGATTTTGACCTTGGCGTCAGCGTGCAGCGCGAGCTCGACGCCCAGCGCCGCCGCCGCGCACTGGCGCGTGTGATCGTCCGGTGTGGCGCCGATGCCGCCGGTGCAAAACACGATATCTTCGCTGGCGAAGGTGCGCCTGAGAGTGTTGGTGATACGTTCAGGATCGTCGCCGACGTATTCGGCCCAGGCCAGTTGCAGGCCGCGTGCCGTGAGCAATTCAAGTACTTTGGGGAAATGCTTGTCGACGCGTTTTCCGGAAAGGATTTCGTCGCCGATGATGATGAGTCCGATAGCCATAAATATCCGTTCGCTTCTGCTGGTGGTAACCCGGAATTATGCCCTGATCCGGATAATCCGGCTGCGCCCGGCTCAGTTGCCGGCGGAAGAAGCGGAAACCGTGTCGGCGTTCGTCGCAGCGCGCAGGCTGCTCAACGCTTCCAGGCAATAGTATTGGAACCACAACCCCGTGAAGACGAACACCAGCACGTACAGCCAGATTGCACCTGCCGCCAGTATCGGAAAGAAAATCACAGACAGCGCGCCGCCCAGCCACAGCAGCGTAGGCGCAGCGCCCATGGTGCCGGCGATGGCGCCGACCAGCAGCAGCGGCCAGCGATGCGCATGCAGAATCGCGCGGCGTTCTTCGGGCGTGGCGTAGTCGGCCAACGTGTCGTACGCCATCACGCGATACGTCAGCCAGCCCCACAGCAACGGATGGATCACGAACGCCAGCGGCGGGAAAATCGACAACGGCAAGGTCACGATCCAGCCGAACACGAACACCGCAAAGCACCACAGCGAGGTCCACAGGCTGCCCGCCACCGAACCGCCGTGACGCTGTTCGAGATGCGCATAGTGACGGCCGCCGACGTGGCGTGCGATCGCCGGCACCGCCCACAAGCCGACGAACACCAGCGCCGTCAGGATCATCAGCGGCAGCAAGGCCCACATGGCGATCAGCGGCACGATGACCGTCTTGAGCGCACCCATGTTGAACCAGCTGAGAATCGAGCCGGCTACGCCGAAGCCGTTGTGGCCGACGAAGTAATCCTGCAGCCAGTCGATCATCGGCTGCAGGCCGAGCCACAGCGCCACGCCCCAGAGAACGATGGACATCACGAACGGCAGCACCGTCAGCAACAGCATGCGGATATGCAGCTGCGACAGCAGCGCGCGCCCGAAGGAGATGGTCATCAGGCGCATCAGCGCGCCGCCTTGCGGGAAAATTCGACGATGCGCTTCAAGCCCAGCCATTGCTGCGCCCAGAAGCCGCGGCCATAATTGCGCCCCTTGCCGGCCGGCGGCGGCAACTGATCGCGCACGCCGGTCATGGCGAAGCCGGAGCCGGCGCCGACATGGCGCGTGCGGAACAGCACGTCCCAGATCGGAAACAGCACCGCGAAATTATGACCGCCCAGCGAATTCTTGCCGCGGCTTTCGTGGCCGATGCCGATCGCGTGATGCAGGCGGTGGAAGCGCGGAGAGACCAGCAGCCATTCGCCGATGCGGCCGAAATGAATACGCACGTTGGCATGTTGCAGACTTTGCAGCATGCGCGACGCCGACACCAGCAGGATGTATTGTCCGGGCTGCACACCGATGGCCAGCGCCACGATGCCCATCAGGACATCGCGCACCAGGTCGTCGAGCAGATGGTTGCGGTCGTCGCTCCACAGGTTCATGTTTTCCTGGCTGTGATGCAGGCTGTGCAAGGCCCACAGCCAGCGCACGCCATGTTGCGCGCGGTGATACCAGTAATCGCAGAAATCCAGCACGATCAGGTACAGCAGGAAACTCACCAGGGCCTGGTCGGTCACGCCCGGCCAGACATCGTCGAGATTGAACGTGCCCCAGCCTTCCCAATGCAGGAATTCGCTGAGAGTGGACATGAGCGGATCGAGCAGAAAAAACACCAGGATCGAGAACGCGCCGAGACGATGCAAGGCGGTGTAGATGAAGTCATTCCAGCGCGCGCGCCGGTCGGTGAATGCATGCACCGGAATCCACGCCTCCAGCGGCCGCAAGATGATGAACAGCACGGCCAGCTCACACACGCCGACCAGAAACCATTCGGTGCCGGTGAACGCCTCTTCGACGAATTCGCCCAAGCCAAGCATGAACACCATCGGTTGGACGATGGTTTCGAACAACCATCCCTGGACGGTGGCGAACAAATCGGAAAATGCCTGAATCATGTGCATCATGATGATTGCCTGGATAAACGCTGCGCTGGTGGGTGCTTACTTGATGACGGCGGTTTGCTGCTTGTCGAGCGCGGCCCGGTAAGCCGGATGTTCGCGCAAGGTGGCGAAGCAGAAGCCCTTCTGTTCCAGCCCGGAAATCAGCGGCTCCAGCACGGCCGGCGCCCATGGATCCTTGCGCGACCAGATGCCCAGATGCGCCATGACGATATCGCCGTCTTTCAGCTTGCGCAAGGCTTGTTGCAGCAGCATGGCGTTGGGCCATTTTTCGCTGGGCAACTCGTCGCCGGAGAAGCCGGCTTCGGCCCACGCCACATGAGAATACCCGCAAGCGCGCCCTGCCGCCAGCAGTTGCGGCGTCAGCTTGCCGCCCGGCGCGCGCCACAGATGATCGAGCGTAGCGCCGGTCAGCTCCTTGAAGCGGTCCGCCACACGCTGCAGCTCGCCGCAATACTGGGCCGCGCTCCAGACCTGCTTCTTGCCCGCGTGCGCGCCGAATTGCGGTTTGACCTCGATGCGGCCGTCAGGCAGGTCGCGCTGGACGTAGACATGGTCGAAGGTGTGCGTACCGAAAGCATGGCCTTCGGCGACGCGTGCTTTCCAGTACGGCGCCCAGGCCGGATCGAGCGTGTAATCGCCGTTGATGGTTTTTTCATTGGCGAGGAAGAACGTTGCCTTGATGTGATGCTTGTTGAGCGTCTGTGCGATGAACTCGGCTTGCGACTGGCTGCCGGTGTCGAAACTGAGGTAAATGGTGCCCTTGCAGGACCTCGCACTATCGGTCGCCGCCTGCGCCGGCCAGATCGCGATCGCCATCGCGCACAATGCGGCGATCCGACCGAGGCAAGAGGACGCGACTGGCAGCGGCTTCCGCATCAGAGGTCGGCAGCCCGATTGATGAAGTAGATGCCGTGCGGAGAACGCCCGACCGGGATGATTTTCGTGATCTTCTTGCTGGCCAGGTCGATCACGGCGACCTTCTTGACCCAGCGCAGCGTGACCCACATGGTCTTGCCGTCGTCGGTGACTTCCATGCAATCCGGGCCGCCCGGCACGGAAATGACGCCGACGCTTTCCAATGTCTGCAGGTCGAGGATGTTGATGGTGTTGGAGACGCGGTTCGAGACATAGACGTAGCGCTTGTCGCCGTGGGCGCGGAAGTTGTGCGCGCCTTCACCGGTACGGATGGTCTTGACGGTCTTTTGCGTGCGCCAGTCGATTACCTGCACGTAGTCTTTGCCCATGATGCCGACCAGCAGGTACTTGTTGTCCGGCGTCATGAAAATACCGGCAGGCAACTTGCCGACCGGCATGGTCCATTTGACCTGCTGCGTGGCCAGGTCGATGGCGCTGATCTCGTTGCTGCCCTGCTGGGTGATGAACGCCGTGGTGCTGGCCGCATCGAAGGCGATATGGCTCGGCGTCTTCGCCAGGCGCACGCGCTTGGCCAGGTCGAGGTTATGACCGTCGTAGCGATACACGTCGACGCGATCCAGGCGCAACCCGTTGGCGATGAACCATTTCTGGTCCGGGGAGAAGCCGATCTGGTACGGATCGATGATGCCGCGCAACTGACGCTGCACTTCGCCGGTCTTCGGGTCCAGGAAAATCAGCTGGTTGCCGGTGGCGCTGGCGACGATGAGCGACTTGTTGTCGGGCGTCGCCATCAGGTGATGCGGCTCCTTGCCGACCGAGAAAGTGTTGATTTCCTTGTAAGTCGACTGATCCAGCAATGTCACCGTGGCATCGCCGGAATTAAGGACCACCACCACGTTCGCAGACGCCGGCGCAGAAACAGCGATGACGGCAGACAACGCACACAGCGCCAGAAGGGAGAGCCGGGAAAACCGGCCAAAACTATGCAGCATGAAGAACTTTACTTAAAAAAATGCGATCTTACCGTGCATGAAATCCGTAACAAATCCGTAAAAAAAGCACGCCCCAGGATACCTAACGCTTGTGATGCCGATTTGGCTGACACGGGTGGTGTCGATCCCGGTGTTTTGCGGTGTTTTGGTTTACACTGCGACCAACCCCGTTCAGCAACGCAGCATATACATGCGCAAAACGCAGAGAGAACGGGCCTTTCAGGGCCCTTTTCTTCCGGACGCGCGGCTAAAACACGGCACAAACATACTCTTTGAAAGGAAACAAATGTCTACTATCGCTACCTCCTCTGGACTGCAATACGAAGAAATCCAGGTTGGCGCCGGCGACGAAGCCAAGGCAGGAAACCACGTCAGCGTGCATTACACCGGCTGGTTGCAAAATCCGGATGGCAGCGCCGGCAGCAAATTCGACTCGAGTAAAGACCGCAACGATCCGTTTGCGTTCCCTTTGGGCGCAGGCCATGTGATCAAGGGCTGGGACGAAGGCGTCCAGGGCATGAAGGTCGGCGGCGTCCGCAAGCTGATCATCCCTGCTGCGCTGGGCTATGGCGCACGCGGCGCCGGCGGCGTCATTCCACCGAACGCGACGCTGATTTTCGAAGTCGAACTGCTCGCGGTTTAAACGGGTTAAGCGGTTTTACATCGTCTCAAGGCTATCCAGGAGGAAACATGAGTTTGCAGGAACAATTTGAACAGACTGTCGCCGAGTCCAAGAACCTGTCGGAACGCCCCGACAACATGACCCTGCTGAAGATGTACGGCCTGTACAAGCAAGGTAGCAGCGGCGATGTGCAAGGCGACCGTCCCGGCATGACCGACTTTGTCGGCCGCGCCAAGTGGGATGCCTGGGAAGCCCTCAAGGGCTTGCCGCAAGAGGAAGCGCAGCAGCAGTACATCGACCTGATCGCCGAACTGAAGGGTTGATCCCCTCTGCGAAAGCAGCATCCGGAAAATAAAAAACCCGCCTCGGCGGGTTTTTTATTGCCTTCATAGCAATTCCTGATGCTTACCGCTTTGGCTGAACGTCGCGGTTAAGCAAGTTCGGCGGTGTCTGCCCCGACAGCGCGGCGATTAGGTTGTCGGCTGCGCAATTGGCCATCGCCAGGCGGGTCGGCGTCGAAGCGCTGGCGATGTGCGGCGTCAGCACGACGTTCGACAAACCGAGGAAATCCGGATGGAAGGCCGGCTCGTTCTCGAACACGTCGAGGCCGGCGGCGGCGATTTTCCTGTCGCGCAAGGCGGCGATCAGCGCTGCATCGTCGACAATCCCGCCGCGCGCCAGGTTGATCAGCGTGGCCTGTGGCTTCATCAGGGCAAGGTCGGCGGCCTTGATGGTGTGATGCGATTCTTTCGAATAAGGCAACACCAGGATGACGTGGTCCGCGGTGCGCAACAATTCTTCCTTGCCGACATACTTCGCATTGTTGGCGCGCGCCTCCAGTTCCGGCGAGAGTTGCGAACGATTGTGATAGATCACTTCCATGTCGAAGCCCAGCGAGCGTCGCGCGATGGCCTGGCCGATGCGGCCCATGCCGATGATGCCCAACGTCGCGCCATGCACGTCCGGTCCGGTGAAACTGTCGTAGCTCCACTTCTTCCAGTGACCGGCGCGCAGCCAGTGTTCCGACTCGGTGACGCGGCGGGCGGTCGCCATCAGCAGCGCCCAGCCAAAGTCCGCGGTGGTTTCGTTGAGCACGTCAGGCGTGTTGGTGGCTTGCACGCCTGCCTTGGTGGCGGCGGCGATGTCGATGTTGTTATAGCCGACCGCCATGTTGCACACCGCTTTCAATTGCGGATTGGCGGCGAACAAGGCGGCGCTGACCGGTTCGCTCGGCGTCGAGAACAGGCCGGCCTTGCCCTGCACCTTGGCGATCAATTCGTCGGCCGAGAAGATGCGGTCTTCCTGATTGGACTCGACGTCGAAATGCTGCGCCAGGCGCTCCAGCACTTCAGGGAAAACGGCGCGTGCAACGAAGATCTTTGGTTTCATGCTTGTCTCTTTTATCGTTAAACAAAAAACAGGAAGGTCATGATGACGAACAGCGGCACCAGGATGACCAGCGACCAGGCCATGTAGCCGAAGAAGGACGGCATCCTGATGCCGCGCTCTTCGGCGATGGCCTTGACCATCATGTTGGGCGCGTTGCCGATGTAGCTGTTGGCGCCCATGAACACGGCGCCGGCAGAAATCGCAGCCAGCGTCGAACTCAGCGTGGTCATCAGCGTATGCGCATCGCCCGAGGCGGTATTGAAGAACACCAGGTAAGTCGGCGCGTTATCGAGGAACGACGACAGCAATCCGGTGATCCAGAAATACATCGCGTCGACGGGCTGGCCGTCCGGCCCGGTCACGGCGCGCACGACGGCGCCGAAGGCGCCCTCCTCGCCCGCTCGCAGCATGGCGATCACGGGAATGATGGTGATGAAAATGCCGGCGAAGAGCTTGGCCACTTCAACGATCGGCCCCCATGAAAAATCGTTGCCGGCGCGCGCGGATGTCGGCGTGCTCCACAGTGAAACCACGATGATCGCCACCAGCGCGAGGTCGCGTAACAGGTTCTGCAATTCGACCGGCGTACCCATCACGTCGAACACCACGCCCGACTTCCAGAAACCGCTCATGAGGACCAGCGCGATCACCGCCAGCAACAGCACGAAATTGAATTTTCCCTCAAAGCTGATGCCTGAATCGGGCGTCGGATCGAGCGCCGGCGGCAAGGCTTCTTCCTTGTTCTTGTAGTAGTGGAGGTCGAGCAGATAGAAGATCGCCAGCAGCGACACGCAGACGAACAAGGTCTCGGGGAAGATATTCTGCATCGTCCAGAAAAAGTCCACGCCCTTGAGGAAACCAAGGAACAGCGGCGGATCGCCCAGCGGCGTCAGCGAGCCGCCCGCGTTGGCCACCAGGAAGATGAAAAACACGACGATGTGCACCGCATGCTTGCGGTTGTCGTTGGCCCTGATCAGCGGACGAATCAGCAACATTGACGCGCCGGTGGTCCCCATGATGCTGGCCAGCACGGTGCCCAGCGCCAGCAAGCCGGTATTGAGCGCAGGCGTGCCATGCAGATTGCCGCGTACGCAGATGCCGCCGGCCACCACGAACAAGGCGGTCAGCAAGGCGATGAAGGGAATGTACTCGGCCAGCAGCGCGTGGACAGTGCCGGCTGCGGCCGTATGCACGCCGAACGTCGCCGCAAACGGCAGCAGGAATGCCGCGCCCCACGCCAATGCGATTTTGCCGAAATGATGATGCCAGAAGTGCGTGAACAGCAACGGGCCCAATGCAATCGACAGCAGCAGACCGATGAAAGGAATCCCCCACAACGCCGACAATGCGCCGCCGTCAAGATCGGCTGCATGAGCCAGTTGAGGAAGCATCAAGGCAAGGCCGAGACCGGCCGATGGCGTGAGGAGTTTTGTGCGCAATGTGGGACCTTGTGAAGACGAGAAAATCGCTATAAACGAGGCCACACTATACCAGCAAGACCGGCCATGGCGGCCGTAATCCGAGCGCATTAAAATATTTCAAGCGGCGAAATGTTCTCGCGCGTCGCAGCTCTGCCGGATGCTTATTTGATTTCGAACACCTGCCGCAAATACTTGACGTAGGCTTCGTCGTCGCACATGTTCTTGGCCGGCGTATCGGACAGCTTCGCCACCGGCTGGCCATTGCAGCGCACCATCTTCATGACCACCTGCAAGGGCGTATAGCCGAGATCGTTGGTCAGGTTGGTGCCGACGCCGAAGGCCACCTTGGCGCGGTCCTTGAAGCGCAGGTACAGCGACACCACCTTGTCGAAATCGAGGCCGTCGGAGAACACCAGCACCTTGCTCTTGGAGTCGACGCGGTTGTTGTCGTAATGCTTCAGCAGGCGTTCGCCCCATTCGAACGGATCGCCGGAATCGTGACGCGCGCCGTCGAACAGCTTGCAAAAGTACATGTCGAAATCCCGCAAAAATGCGTCCATGCCGTACACGTCCGACAAGGCGATGCCGAGGTCGCCGCGATACTCGCGCGCCCACATTTCAAAGCCGTAAATCTGCGAATCGCGCAGGCGCGGACCAAGCGCCTGACAGGCTTGCAGATATTCATGCGCCATCGTGCCGAGCGGCGTGAGGTCGTGCTGCATCGCGAACTGGACGTTGGAGGTGCCGGCGAAATGGCTGCCCATGTGCTCTTTCATCGCCAGAATCACTTCGGCGTGCCAGCTGCGCGAGAAGCGGCGGCGCGTGCCGTAGTCGGCGATCTTGCAACCTTCCAGCAAAGAATTGTCGGTCAGCAGCGCGATCTTGTCGCGCAGGCGCGCACGGCCGGTTTCGTAATCGGGCGCGCGCTGGGTCGCGCGGAAATACACTTCATTGACGATCGCCAGCACCGGCACTTCGAACAGGATGGTGTGCAGCCACGGACCCTTGACCTGGATCTCGATCTCGCCATTGCCGGCCGGCGACGGCGTCACGCTGATGTATTTTTCGTTGAGATGGAACAGATCGAGAAAGTCGACGAAATCGCTCTTGATGAAACGGAAGCTGCGCAGGTAGGCCAGTTCCGATTCGCGGAAGCGCAGGCGGCACAGCGCGGCGATTTCAGCCTTGATCTCGTCGATGTACGGCGTCAGGTCGACATTGTCGTTGCGGCATTTGAAGCGGTACTCGACCTGCGCCCCCGGGAAGTGGTGCAGCACCACCTGCATCATGGTGAACTTGTAGAGGTCGGTGTCGAGCAAGGAAGAAATTATCATGGCGCCTGACGATTCGAAAGGATCGTGTGCTGGAGAGGACAAGGGGCACTATCTTACCTTGGATGGAGAAATTCGTGCCCGCCTGCGTGGAGGGTTAATCGACGACGTAAATCGGTCCTACGCCCGGCAAGGTGTTGCGCTTGTTCAGCGCATCGCCGATGCCGGCCGGCGTCCCTTGATGTAATTGTCGTCCGGCATGTAGCGCGCGCCGTCGAGGTAATGCCATTCGGTCATGTTGCTGCGGCCGTCCTTGCATACCAGCGTCGCCACGAACGCGCCCATGCTCGATTGCTGGTCGTGAGCACGGAAGGTGATCGGCCCGACCGGCGTTTCCACTCCCAAACCGCGCATGGCCGTCACCAGTTTTTCAGAATCGACCGAGCCGGCCTTCTTGATCCCGGCGGCGATCGACATCACGGTGCTGTAGCCGAACACCGCTTGCAGCAGCGGACGATCATTGAAGCGCTTCAGATAGGCCTCGCGGAAGCGCTGATGTTCGGGCGTAGCGAGTTGCTCCGACGGATAGCCCAGCACCACCCAGTTCTTGGTGCCTTCATACTGCGCCAGCACATCGCCCAGCGTCGGACCGGCCGACATCGAGAACACGGTGGTGGCGGCGAACAGGCCCTGGCGGCTGCCCTCTTCCGCGAATTGCTGCAGGTCGCTGCCGAAGGCGGCGTTGAAGATCGCATCGGGACGCGCCTGGCGCAAAGCCTTGACGACCACCTCGGCGCGCATCTTGCCCAGCGCCGGCCATTGTTCGGCGACGAACTCGATGTCCGGACGGCGCTCTTTCAGCAGCAGTTTGAAGTTGGCGACGGCGCTTTGTCCGTATTCGTAATTGGGCGCGACGATGGCCCAGCGCCGACCCGGCAGCTTGGCGGCGGCTTCCGCCAGCATGGCGGCCTGGGTGTAGGTGGAAGGCCGCAGGCGGAAGGTGTAGCGGTTACCCTTGTCGAGCGTGATGGCGTCCGACAGGGCGTCGCCGACCACGAACAGCTTCTTTTCGGAAGCGGCGGTTTTGGCCACTGCCAGCGCCACGTTCGACAACATCGAACCGGTCAGCACGTCGACGCGATCGGTCTTGATCAACGCCTCGGCATGCCGCACGGCTTCATCGGGACTGCCGCTGTCGTCGCGCGAAATCAATTCCAGGTTGCGTCCCAGCAGGCCGCCGCCGGCGTTGATTTCGGCCACGGCCAGATCGGCGCCGTTACGGTAGGCCTGACTTGACTGCGCCACGCCGGTGTAGCTGTTGATTTCGCCGATGCGGATGTTCTCTGCCTGCGCGGCGACCGTCATCGCCAGCCCCAGCGCCAAGGCCGCTGCCAGCCCGGTCAGCGCATGCTTCATGAAACCCGTCTTTGCTTGTTCGCCATTCACTTTTGATCTTGTCCTTTGACGAATGAATATTTCATATTTACTTATACGTAATTTGTATAAGCCTCATTTGTGAGAAAAGTTGAATTGCCTTAAAATACAAGGCTTTCCAGCCGGTTGTATAGGAATTGTCGCGCGAGCGGCGGATTTGCTTGAAATCTGCCTGCAAGTGCGCCGCAATCAGGGAACATCGGGGAACAACCAGCAATTCCGGCGGCAATCGCAATCTTAGCTGCATGTGCCTCGATTGAACCGCGCCATATTGCCACTAATTCCGGCTGAGTTTGCCCAGGTTTTAAAGAAATTTTACAGATAGGACTGTTATGACCCACGTTGTGACCGACTCCTGCATCCGCTGCCGTTATACGGACTGCGTCGATGTATGCCCGGTTGATTGCTTCCGCGAAGGCCCGAATTTCCTCGCCATCGATCCCGACGAGTGCATCGATTGCGCCGTTTGCGTGGCCGAGTGTCCGGTCAATGCGATCTATGCGGAAGAAGACGTCCCGGCCGATCAGCAGGAATTCATCAAGCTCAATGAACAACTGGCGCGTTTCTGGCCTTCGATCACCAAAACCAAGGCGCCGCTGGCCGAAGCCGAGGAATGGAAAGACGTCAAGAACAAACTGGAGTTCCTGCAGCGCTGAGCCTTACCGCAGCACAGCGCCGCAACGGAGCGGCGCCGGCAACCGGCCGGCACGCTCTTCAACAGACAGCCTTCACTTCTAGCCATACAGCCAAGATCGGGAATGCATGCGCAAGCCGCCATGCAAACCTGCCTTGGCCGATAGCCAATTGAGTCTGGAAACACCCTCAACTGAAACGGAAATTGGATTTTTATGGATAACTTCAAGATTGCCGCGGCTGACGCCGGCAAGACAACGCCGATCGAAACCGATGCCGTCATCGTCGGCGCCGGGCCGGTCGGCCTGTTCCAGGTATTCGAACTCGGCCTGCTGGAAATCAAGGCGCACGTCATCGACTCGCTCGCCAACGTCGGCGGCCAATGCGTCGAGCTGTATCCGGACAAGCCGATTTACGACATCCCCGCCGTCCCTGTATGCACCGGCCAGGAGTTGACCGACAACCTGCTGAAGCAGATCGAACCGTTCGATCCGACCTTCCATCTGGGCCAGGAAGTCACCGTCGTGCAAAAGCGCGAAGACGGCCGCTTCGACCTGGAAACCTCGGCTGGCACCAAGTTCATCACCAAGACCATCTTCATCGCCGCCGGCGTCGGCTCGTTCCAGCCGCGCACGCTGAAGGTCGACGGCATCGAAGCCTTCGACGGTTCGCAATTGTTCTATCGCGTCAAGGATCCGGCCCGGTTTGAAGGCAAGAACATCGTCATCTGCGGCGGCGGCGACTCCGCGCTGGACTGGGCGCTGAACTTCGTCGGCAAGGCCGAATCGGTGGTGCTGCTGCACCGTCGCGAGGAATTCCGCGCGGCCCCGGCATCGGTGGCCAAGATGAAGGAATTGTGCGAACAGTACGAAATGCAACTCATCGTCGGCCAGGCCACGGGCTTTGAAGCCAAGGACGGCAAGCTGTCCGAAATCAAGGTCACCGGCGCCGACGGCGTCACCCGTCGCCTGCCGCTGGACATGCTGCTGGTGTTCTTCGGTTTGTCGCCAAAACTGGGGCCGATTGCCGAATGGGGCCTGGACATCGAGCGCAAGCAGTTGAAAGTGGTCGACACCGAAAAGTTCGAAACCAATGTGCCGGGCATCTTTGCGGTCGGCGACATCAACACCTATCCGGGCAAGAAGAAGCTGATCCTGTCGGGCTTCCACGAAGCCGCGCTGGCTGCTTTCGGCGCAGCGCCTTATATCTTCCCGGAAAAGAAGATCCACATGCAGTACACGACGACATCGCCGAAACTGCACAAGATCCTCGGCGTGGAAACTCCGGTTTTCGATTAAATCCTGATCAAAACCGGTTTCCGCATATCCAAGAAAAGCCCCTGCCATCCGGTCAGGGGCTTTTTCTTGGGCGCTTTGAGCCTGCATGCAGGCTCAAGATCGACATTCGGATGCCGATAATGTCGCCATAAATCGTTGAATAAAAACGCATGATTTGTACGACAACTTGAAAATTCTTTGTCGACATCTGAGTTTTTATCACGGCCCGGCGCGCCACGGCGCAAGGCAAACCGTGTTAAAATATTGCATTGCAACATAGCAAGAAAACAGAGCAATACTTGTAGTCTCGACAGCACACAATGCCGTTATGGACTAATCAGCCAGCTTCATGCGTACTATGTGTAAAGGTCAGCCATGCTTTATCAAATTCACGAATTAAACCGCGCCTTTCTCACCCCCTTGATGCAATGGGCGGAGACCTCGGCAAAACTGTTTTCCGACCCTGTTTCCCCGCTGGCCCACACGCCATTCGCACAACGTATCGCTGCCGGCTACGAACTGCTGTACCGCCTCGGCAAAGACTACGAAAAACCCGAATTCCAGATCGAATCGACCGAAATCAACGGCAAGACCGTCGATATCATCGAAAAAATCGCCGAAACCAAGCCCTTCTGTCGCCTGATCCATTTCCGCAAGGACCTCGACAGCAAGCAGCTCGCCGCGCTCAAGCAGCCTACCGTGCTGCTGGTTGCGCCATTGTCCGGCCACCATTCGACACTGCTGCGCGACACCGTGCGCGGCCTGCTGCCGAACCACGACGTGTTCATCACCGACTGGACCGATGCACGCATGGTGCCGCTCGACGAGGGCGCGTTCCACCTGCACGACTACGTTTATTACATCCAGGACTTCATCCGCACCCTCGGCCCGGATGTCCACGTGATCTCCGTGTGCCAGCCGACCGTACCGGTGCTGGCCGCAATTGCCCTGATGGCCAGCGCCAACGATCCCAAGCTGCCCAAGAGCATGACCATGATGGGCGGCCCGATCGACGCGCGCAAATCGCCGACCGCGGTCAACGACCTGGCCACCGAAAAGCCGTTCAGCTGGTTTGAAAACACCGTGATCTACAGCGTGCCGGCCAACTTCCCCGGCTTCGGCCGCAAGGTCTACCCGGGCTTCCTGCAGCACGCCGGTTTCGTCGCCATGAACCCGCGCCGCCACGCCGAAAGCCACTGGGACTTTTACATGCACCTGCGCGACGGCGACGACGAGTCGGCCGAAAGCCATCGCAAGTTCTACGACGAATACAACGCCGTGCTGGACATGCCGGCCGAGTTCTACCTGGAAACCATCAAGATCGTGTTCCAGGACTTCGACCTGCCGCAGGGTACGTGGAAGATTGACGGCAAGCTGGTGCGCCCGCAGGACATCAAGTCGGTGGCGCTGTTTACCATCGAAGGCGAACTGGACGACATCTCCGGCTCCGGCCAGACCCAGGCGGCGCAAGACCTGTGCTCGTCGATTCCTAAGTCGCGCAAGCAGCACTTCACCGCGCCCAAGTGCGGCCACTACGGCATTTTCTCGGGCCGTCGCTGGCGCGAAGTCATCTGTCCGAAAATCGGTGAATTCATCAAAGCGAATTCCTGAGCGCGCACTTCCCCGCAGCCTTTGCCTGTAACCAGGCAAAGGCTTTTTTATTGCCCGCACTCCTTAGTCCCCCCGCAGCGCCGGTTTCCGGGATAATACGGCTTCACGCCCGCCCAGCCATTTTTTCCCAGCCATCCAACGTGTCTTCCTCCGCAGTCCTTACCCTCGCCGACCAGATCGAAAACCTGCTGCCGCAAACCCAGTGCGGCAAGTGCGGCTATCCCGCCTGCCGACCCTATGCGGAAGCGATCGCCGATGGCAGCGCAGGTTACAACCAATGCCCGCCGGGCGGCGCCGAAGGCGTGGCGCGCCTGGCGCAACTGCTGGCCAGACCGCTGCTGCCGCTCAACCCCGCCAACGGCCTGGAACGTCCGCGCACGCGCGCCGTCATCGACGAAGCCGCCTGCATCGGCTGCACGCTGTGCATCCAGGCCTGCCCGGTCGACGCCATCGTCGGCGCCGCCAAACAGATGCACACCGTGCTGCCCAACCTGTGCACCGGCTGCGATCTGTGCGTGGCGCCCTGCCCGGTCGACTGCATCGCCATGGTCGAAGTCACGCCGGGTCTGACCGGCTGGCAGGCGTGGTCGCAGGAGCAGGCCGACGCCGCCCGTGCGCGGCACGATTTCCGCAGCTTCCGCCTGCGCCGTGAAAAACGGGAAAACGATGACCGCCTGGCCGCAAAAGCCGCCGCCAAATTGAAAGAGGTGGAGGCAGCCGACGCATTGACGCCGGCCGAGAAAGCCGAGCAGGACCGCAAGAAAGCCATCATTCAGGCCGCCATTGAGCGCGCACGCCTGAAAAAAGAACAAGCCGCCGTCAACGATCAACCACCAGCCAAGCACACCCGCCAGCCATGAACAGCGAAAAGCGCCGTGAAATATTCAGCCGCCTGCGGCAAGCCAATCCGACTCCGACCACCGAGCTGGAATACACCACGCCATTCGAGCTGCTGATCGCCGTGCTGCTGTCGGCGCAGGCTACCGACGTCTCGGTCAACAAGGCCACGCGCAAGCTGTACCCGGTCGCCAACACGCCGGCCGCCATCTACAAACTGGGCGTGGACGAGCTGATCCCCTACATCCAGACCATCGGCCTGTTCCGCACCAAGGCCAAGAACGTGATCGAGACCTGCCGCATCCTGCTGGAGCAGCACGGCGGCGAGGTGCCGGAGACGCGTGAAGAGCTCGAAGCGCTGCCGGGCGTGGGTCGCAAGACTGCCAACGTGGTGATGAACACGGCCTTTGGTCATCCGACCATTGCCGTCGACACGCACATCTTCCGCGTTTCCAACCGTACCGGCATTGCGCCGGGCAAGGATGTCGACGAAGTCGAACGCAAGCTGATGAAATTCGTCGCGCCGGAATTCCTGCAGGACGCCCATCACTGGTTGATCCTGCACGGCCGCTACACCTGCATTGCGCGCAAGCCGCAATGCTGGAACTGCCTCATCGCCGACCTGTGCGAGTTCAAGAAGAAGACGCCGCTGCCTGAAAAAGGCGTGTAGCCGCTGAGGCGGCACTCAGCCAGCGCTCAAGTCAGCGCTCAGTTCGCGCTGCCGCTGATGACCTTCTTTACCACCCAGCTCTGATTCTCCACCTCGTAGATGGTGAACGTGGGATTGTTGAGATCGCCTTGCTGATTGAACGAGACCGGACCCGTCATGCCGCTGAAGTGGATTGCGTGCAGCGCCTCGGCGATCTTTTTCGGCTCCATCGAATTGGCCTGCCGCATCGCCGCGATCAACACTTGGGTGGCGTCGTAGGCGAACGGCGCGAACAGCTCGATATTGCTGTCGAATTTCTGCATGTAGTTCTTTTCAAAATTCTTCCAGCCCGGCATCTTGTCCATCGGCAGCCCAGGTTCCAGCACGACGCTGCCGTTGCCGTCGGCGCCCGCTGCACGCAGGAACGGCAAACCCACCGTGCCGCTGGAGCCAATGAAGCGAATCCCTGGACTGCGTCGCTTCAGGCTGCGCGCCAGTGTCGACGCCTGCAGCTCGAGGCCGCCGAACATCACCGCGTCGGGACGCAACTTGAGGGCGTCGATCAGCACAGCATTGAAATCCGAGGTCTTGTCGCTGACACTGTGGGAGCCGACGATCTGCGCGCCGAGCTCCTTGGCCGAGCGGCTGAATTGTTCGACGAAGCCGCGTCCGAACGGCGTGCCGTCGTCCACTACCAGGAAGCGCCTGGCCTGCAGCGTCTTGACCGCGTAATCGGCGGTGTAGCTGCCCGCGCTGTCGTTGTTGCCGATGGTTCGGAAGGCGGCGCGATTGCCCTGTTGCGTGAACAGGTTGCTCATGCTGGCCGGCGATATCTGGATCACGCCGCCGGCATTGTAAATCGGCGCGGCGGCGAGACTGGCCGCGCTGTTCCAGTGGCCGATGACACCCACTACGCCGCTGCGCACCAGATAACGAGCGATCAATTCGGCGGTGCGCGGATTGGTGCGGTCATCCTGGATCAGCAATTTCAACTGGACCGGCCGGCCCTGGATCTGCAGGCCGCGCTTGTTGGCTTCGTCGACCGCGAGTTGCGCGGCGTTGGCCATGCTTTTACCGACTGCGGCGGAAGTACCGCTCAACGGGCCCGCATAACCGATCAGCACGGTCCGGCTGCCGTCGTCTTCCGGGCTGACATTGGTGCCGATTTGGGCAGCGGTCCTGGCGCTGGACCTGGTGATCGAGGCGTGCGAGGACTGGGAGAACAACAAGCACAACAGCAGCGGCGACGACAATAGCGCCGGCAACAGGAACGCGAACTGCACCCTGCAGAGCCTGAGTTTCATGAATGATGTCCCCTCATTTGGCGAGATATGACGATGTTTTTGCTCGTCTTGTAGGGACATATTACCGCAGGACAATTTCACGCGCATGACTGGTTTCGCATGCCCCAGAGAGGGGGGGGGGACCCGGACGAGTTGGCCGACACGGCGTACAATACGGCTTTTACGCGTTTCGCCAGCCGCCGCAATGTTCAACCCGTCCCAGCATGATGTCCGCCGCTTCTTTTGCGAAGCATTCCGCAAGTATCGCGCCAACGAAATTCTGACTCCGCTCGAAGCCATCGCCCGCGACTGGATCGTCGAGCATCCCGAATACGATGATGCGCTGAAAGACGTCGAACAGGCGCTGGCCGCCGATTACTCGGTCGAACAAGGACACAACCCCTTCCTGCATTTGTCGATGCATCTGTCGATCAGCGAGCAGATTTCCATCGACCAGCCGCCCGGCATCCGCAAGGCTTTCGAAGCACTGGCGCAGCGCAAGGGTTCGGCGCACGAAGCGCATCATGAAATCATGGAATGCCTGGGCGAGATGATCTGGAATTCCCAGCGCAGCGGCCTGCCGCCGGACGGCGCGGCCTATATCGAAAGCATCAAGCGGCGCTGATTTTCCTGCTCCGGAGATGCTTCCATGAAAAAGCCACGGCATGCCGTGGCTTTTTACGTTGAGGCAAAGCCTCGCTTACTTTTGCTTGTTACTTTTCCAGCACCAGCGAACCGGGCAGCTTGTGCAGGTAGGCGGCGATATCCTGGATGTCCTTGTCGGTCAGGACTTTGGCCTGGCCGGCCATGATGGCGTTGGTGCGGCCGTTCATGCCGTCGTTGCCGCGGCGATACGACACCAGCGCATGCTGCAGGTAGTCCTGATGCTGGCCGGCCAGCTTCGGATACGAAGGATCGATCGGGGAATTGAAGTCTTTGCCGTGGCAGGAAGCGCAGTTGTACTTTTCAACCAGCAGCTTGCCCGATTCGGCGTTGCCCGCCGCAGCGGCTTGCAGGGAAACAACGGAGGCAGCGGCGAATGCTGCCAAGGTCAGGATCTTGTTCATCTCGTGCTTCCCTTATTTTTGCTGTGAGTAGTAAGCAGCCAGTTCAGCGATGTCCTTGTCGGACAGGCTGCCGGCGATGCCCTGCATGGACGGATGCTTACGCTCGCCTTTTTGATAGGCCTTCAGCGCGTTCTCGATATATTTTTCAGACTGGCCGCCCAGCATGGGGACCTGGTAGACCTCGGGGAAAGTTGCCTTGTAGCCTGGAATCCCGTGACAGCCGATGCACATCGACACATTGACCTTGCCGGTGTTACCTGCAAGATCGACGGCCGAGGCCGCGCTGGCAATACCCGCGAGAGCGAGCAGTACGAAGAGTTTTTTCATATTGGCAGGGGTAAATAAAAATCAAACTAAAGCGAAACACATGACTTTTCGAAGCTGGTCCCACAGGTTTGGCTATACATTATTGGCTCAACCAATTTGGCTTATTGGATTACCTGAGCATTCTCGCCCGTCCCCTGCGATGCCAAAAAACCGGTTGATTTTACCCCAACAGCGCCGTGAGTCAATCTGTCGCAGCGCTCCAAATTACAACATCCCTCCTCCGCATCCTCATCTTATTGCGGTGCTTCAGCCTTCTTCTTCGACTTTCGACTCGCTCGGAACAGGCTTTACAGCCGTACTGGCGGCCTTTTCAGGGAATAAAAACGTCCACGGCGAGGCCGCAAAACGTCGCAGCACAGCACGAAAAACCACGCGCCGGATGCGCGCCGGGATTTCCCGCGCCCGCAAAGCCAGCGCCATCGCACACAAGAACGCGATGCCGACGTTGAGCGCGCCGATCAGCACGATACCGCTGACCGCCAGCCAGAATGCCGGCGTCGTCACGATATCCCAGCCCAGGCTGGCCCCGGCGGCCACCAGCGTGCCGGTCGCCAGCGTGACGTGACGCACGTCCAGCGGCAGTCCGAAGAACTCCGCCACTACCGGCGCCATGCCGAGCAAGACGCCCAGCGAAACGTTGCCGACGATCGTCGCGACATGGCGCTCCAGCCAGATTGCCCAGCGCGCCGCGCGGGCGGCGCCGAGCGCATGCACCAGCCGGCGCTGGTGCGCCAGTGCTTCGCGCAGGCGGCGCAAGGCGAACCAGTTGTCGGCAAATCCCGCCGCCAGGCTCGACAGCCACAGCAGGATGCCGGTCAAGGCTGCATACAAGGGCGCGGGTCCGACCAGCGACAGGCTGTGCAAGGCCGCACGGGCTTTTTCCGGCGTCATCAGCGTAGCGCCGGACGCCAGCAGGAAACCGGCCGTCATCAGCAGCATGGTCGGGATCACCGCAATCAGGTTGCCGAAAATCGCCGCCGCCTGCGAGCGCAGCAGCATGGCGGTTTCGCCGATCAGGGCGCGCAAGCCGTCGACGGTGTCCAGCTCGCCCATCTTGGCGGCCAGCGCCGGCGCCGTCACGGCCGGCTGTTTGGTCGCCAGCACGCCGCCCAGCGCGGCAATCACCAGGAAGCTGACCGCATAATTGATCGAAGCAAAGACGCCGTCGAAGAAATGCGGCAGTCCCAGCTTGGCCAGCGCGATCTTGCCCAGCACCGTGAAGGCCGTGACCACGCCGCCGATACAGGCCGCCTTGAGCATCGCGCGATAGCCGGCGCGGTCGCGCGCGATGTAATGCTCGCCGTGATCGGCGCTGCGCTCGACCATCTTGCGCGCCAGCAGCGCAAAACTGCGTCGCACCAGGCTGCGCACCGACGAGCGGCTGTGATGCGCGGCGATCAGGTCGGCCAGCAGCAATTGCACGCGACCGGCTCCGCGTCCGGTTTCGGGTTCCCGCCAGGTAGCCGAACGCACGTCGATCAGACGCCCCATGCGCGTCAGCTGGGCGCGCATGCGTTCGATGCGATAGACCAGGCTGACCGAGACGCCGTATTCGTCCAGATGCGCATAGATACGATCGGTCTGCGCCTGGCACACCGCGATCAGCATGCGCGCGCTGCGCAAGGCGCCCTCGTCGTGCGGGCTGGCGCGCAGGTATGCTTCCATCTCGCGCCGCAAGGCCATGAAGGGCGTGGCCTGCAACGGAATCTTGGGATCCAGCCGCTGGCGGAACGCCGGGCTGATGCCGTCGGCCACCACCACCGTGGTGAGATAGGTCAGCGCCTCTTCGATCTGCTGCCAGTAGGTATGCGAGATGCCGTCGTCGGCTGCCAGTTTCCACAGCCGCTCCTGCAGCTCCTGATCCAGTTCGAGCAGCCATTCGGCGTCGTCCGGGTCGGGAAACATGGCCGCGAACAAGGTCGGCAACTCACTCGGCGACAAATGCCGCGGCAACACCATCTTGAAGGCGCGTTCGGTCAGTTCGGTGAAAAAGGCCGGTTCATGCGGCAAGCCGGTGACCGAAAACAGTTCCGGCCCGCTCGCCTCGCGCAGCGTCTTTTGCAGGCAGCCCTGCACGTGGCGGCGGATGTCGCGATGCGCATCGAGCCAGTCAAGCATCGCGCGCACGCGCTGATGCTTGACCCGGCGCCAGCCTTCGGCGTCGAGCAGGGAAACCTTGGGTTGATGGCGCACCCATTCGGCGACGTCGATCATCCAGTTGGCGCGGTCATGCCAGGCGGCGTCGGGATCGGCCCGGCGCATCAGCACTTCCAGCTGCGGCCCGTGTTCGCCGTGGTGTTCGTAACGCGCTTGCAAACCGTGGCGAAAACGCCGCCAGATCACGTGCATCTTAAGAAAAAGAAACTTCATGCCTCACTCTGTTTTTATGGGGAAAAAGACATGCCGCAGCGGCAACGCCGCAGCAAATTCCCCTGACCACGCTATTTGGGGACGAAAAGCCGGCTTTCAAGCAACGGCGAACCGTTTGCACCGGTCGGCGCGCGGGAAGCCTCAATCTTTTTACCTTATACTCGGATTTATTTTCGTCCTGATGACACCCCCGCCATGCGACAAGAAACACGCTTCGAAGGTTCCTCCAGTTACGTCGCCACCGACGACCTGAAACTCGCGGTGAATGCCGCGCTGACGCTGCAACGCCCGCTGCTGATCAAGGGCGAGCCCGGCACCGGCAAGACAATGCTGGCCGAAGAAGTCGCGGCAGCGCTGAACCGGCCATTGCTGCAATGGCACATCAAATCCACCACCAAGGCGCAACAAGGCCTGTATGAGTACGACGCGGTCTCGCGGCTGCGCGATTCGCAGCTCGGCGATGAACGCGTCAAGGACATCCACAACTACATCGTCAAGGGCGTGCTGTGGCAGGCCTTCACCGCCGACGAGCCGCAAGTACTGCTGATCGATGAAATCGACAAGGCCGACATCGAGTTCCCCAACGACTTGCTGCGCGAGATCGACCGGATGGAGTTTTATGTGTATGAAACCCGCGAAATGGTGCGCGCCAAGCATCGCCCGCTGGTGATCATCACGTCGAACAACGAGAAGGAATTGCCGGACGCCTTTTTGCGCCGCTGCTTCTTCCACTACATCAAGTTCCCCGACAAGGACACCATGCAGCAGATCGTCGACGTGCACTTTCCGCACCTCAAGCGCGACCTGCTGGCGCAAGCGTTGCAGACCTTTTATGAAGTACGCGACATCCCCGGCCTGAAGAAGAAGCCGTCGACCTCGGAGTTGATCGACTGGCTCAAGCTGCTGCTGGCCGAAGACATTCCGGCCGAGACGCTGCACAGCAAGGACGGCAAGGCAGCGATTCCGCCATTGCACGGCGCGCTGCTCAAGAACGAACAGGACGTGCATCTGTTCGAGCGCCTGGTATTCATGTCGCGCAACAACCGATAATTTTCATCTGCCCACGCAAGGAGTCCGCCATGCAATTCCTGCACCCGATCACGCTCAAAGGCCACTACGCCACGCTCGAGCCGCTGTCGCTCGACCACCACGATGCGCTGATCGCGGCGGCCTCCGACGGCAAGCTGTGGAAGCTCTGGTACACATCGATTCCCAAACCGGAAAACATGCGCGCCGAAATCGAACGCCGGCTGCGCCTGCAGGAACAAGGCTCGATGCTGCCCTTCGTCATGCGCCGCCATGACACGGGAGGGCTGTGCGGCATGACCACCTACATGAACGCCGACGCCGTCCATCGCCGCGTCGAAATCGGCTCGACCTGGACCGCCGCCAGCGCCCAGCGCACCGGCATCAACACCGAGTGCAAGCTGATGATGCTCACGCATGCCTTCGAGACGCTGCACTGCATCGCCGTCGAATTCCGTACGCATTGGATGAACCAGCAATCGCGCGCGGCGATCCTGCGCCTGGGCGCCAAACAGGACGGCATCCTGCGCAACCACCAGCGCATGCCTGACGGCTCGCTGCGCGATACGGTGGTCTATTCCATCATCGAATCCGAATGGCCGACGGTCAAGCGCCATCTGCAATTCAAGCTCGGACATTGACGCATCACCAGACCACACCGCCATGCTGATCGATTTCTTTTTCACGCTCAAGGACGCCCGCATCCCGGTCTCCATCAAGGAGTTCCTGGTCCTGCTCGAGGCGATGCAGAAGAACGTCATCTCGCCGGACATCGACGATTTCTACTATCTCTCGCGCATCACGCTGGTCAAGGACGAGGCCAACTACGACAAGTTCGACAAGGCCTTCGGCAGCTACTTCAAGGGCATCGAAACCATCTTCGAAAAGAATCCCGAGATCCCGCTCGACTGGCTGATGAAGCGCATGCAGCGCGAGCTCACGCCGGAGCAGAAAGCCGCGCTGGAAAAATTCGGCTACGACAAATTGATGGATCGCCTCAAGGAACTGCTCAAGGAACAGCACGAGCGCCACGAAGGCGGCAACAAGTGGATAGGCACCGGCGGCAGTTCGCCCTTCGGCAACAGCGGCTACAACCCGGAAGGCATCCGCATCGGCGGCGAGAGCAAGAACCGCAGCGCGGTCAAGGTATGGGACGAACGGACCTACAAGGATTACGACAGCGAGCGTGAACTCGGCACGCGCAACATCAAGGTGGCGCTGCGCCGCCTGCGCAAGTTCGCACGCGACGGCGCCGAGGAAGAACTGGCGTTCGACGACACCATCCGCGCCACCGCCAACAATGCCGGCTATCTCGACATCAAGATGCAACCGGAGCGCCGCAACAACATCAAGGTGATGATGCTGTTCGACGTCGGCGGTTCGATGGACGACCACATCGCGCGCACCGAAGAATTGTTTTCCGCGGCGAAGACGGAATTCAAGAACATGGAATTCTTCTACTTCCACAACTGCGTCTACGACTACGTATGGAAGAACAACCGCCGGCGCCACGCCGAGCGCTTCCCGACCTGGGACCTGCTGCACAAATATTCGCCGGACACCAAGCTGATCTTCGTTGGCGACGCCACCATGAGCCCTTATGAAATCGTCCAGCCAGGCGGCTCGGTGGAATACAACAACCCGGAAGCCGGCGCCGTCTGGCTGCAGCGCTTCACCAGCACCTTCGCCAACTTCGCCTGGCTCAATCCGGAGCCGGAAGGCCTGTGGCAATACCGGCAATCGATCTCCATCATCCAGCAATTGATGAGCCAGCGCATGTTTCCGCTGACCATTGACGGCCTGGAACGGGCGATGCGCCTGCTCAGTAAATAGCCCGAGCGGATTCAGGCTGCAACGGGTGTGTAGCCGGCCTCCTTGATCGCTTCTTCAAACTCGCCTGCGGCAACGCTGCTGTCGATGTTGACACGCTTTTCGGCGACCTGGACGTCGACCTTGGCATTGGCGTCCACTTCCTTGACGGCGCGCGTGATGGCGCTCGCACAATGGTTGCAGGTCATGTCCTGGACGTTGAATGTCAGCATGGCGTTACTCCTTTCGTGATGGAAAAATGTCAGCTTAAACCTTCCCACAAGGTAAAGGTCAAGCGCAGCATTTCGTGAATCGTGTCAAAATAGGCCTTGACCTTACCATGATGGGAAGGATCATGCTGACCCCGTGATCAATCCCTTGACGAGCCCGACATGAACTCCGCCACACTCTCTCCCAAACTGCAGGAACTGACGCTCGACGTCGAAGGCATGACCTGCGCCTCCTGCGTTGGCCGCGTTGAAAAGGCGCTCCATAAAGTCAGCGGTGTCAGCACCGTCTCGGTCAATCTCGCCACTGAAAAAGCCACGCTGACCACCACCAGCGATGTCACTGTCGACACCCTCATCGCCGCCATCGACCGTGCCGGTTACGCCGCCAGCGTGCCCGCCGCAGCGCAGGCGGCGGCCCGAAAATCCGCCATTGCGCCGCCCTGGTGGCCGGTCGCAGTCGGCGCCCTTTTCACCGCGCCGCTGATCCTGCCCATGCTGCTGATGCCGTTCGGCATCGAATGGCAATTGCCCGGCATCTGGCAATTGCTGCTGGCGACGCCGGTGCAGTTCTGGCTTGGCGCTCGCTTCTATCGCGCCGGCTGGCGTGCCGTGAAGGCCTACACCGGCAACATGGATCTTCTGGTCGCACTCGGCACCAGCGCCGCTTACGGTTTGTCGCTGTATCAGTTGTTCAGTCAATGGCAAGCTGAACATCATGGACATGCCGGCCACGGCGCGGCGCATTTTTATTTCGAAGCCTCTGCCGCCGTGATCACCCTGGTGCTGCTCGGCAAATGGCTGGAAACCCGCGCCAAGCGCCAGACCGCCGACGCCATCCGCGCACTTGATGCGCTGCGTCCGGACAAGGCGACGGTGCGGCGCGACGGCGTCGACAGTGAAGTCGCCTTGTCCGCCATCCGGCTCGGCGATCTGATCGTGGTGCGTCCCGGCGAACGCGTCGCGGTCGACGGCGTGGTGCGCGAAGGCGCCAGCCATCTGGACGAATCCATGCTCACCGGCGAAAGCCTGCCGATCGAAAAACACGGCGGCGACCACGTCACCGGCGGCGCCATCAACGGCGACGGCTTGCTGCTCATCGAAACCAGCGCCATCGGCGCGGAAACCGTGCTGGCCCGCATCATCCGCATGGTGGAGCACGCCCAGGCCGCGAAGGCGCCGATCCAGCGCCTGGTCGATCAGGTCAGCGCGGTGTTCGTGCCGGTGGTGCTGGTGCTGGCCGCGCTGACGCTGCTGGCCTGGGGCCTGATCGCCGGCGACTGGGAACAGGCGCTGCTCAATGCCGTCGCCGTGCTGGTGATCGCCTGCCCGTGCGCGCTCGGCCTCGCCACGCCGACCGCCATCATGGCCGGCACCGGCGTCGCCGCGCGCTACGGCATCCTGATCAAGGATGCGGAAGCGCTGGAAGTCGCCCATCACATCGGCGTGGTCGCCTTCGACAAGACCGGCACGCTGACCGAAGGCAAGCCGGTGCTGGCGGCCGTGCATGCGCTCGACAACGACACCGGCAAACTGCTCGCTCTCGCTGCCGCATTGCAACGCAATAGCGAACATCCGCTGGCGCATGCCGTGATGAGCGCCGCAGCACAGAAACACATTGCCCCGGCCGCAGCCGACGACAGCAAGGCGGTTCCCGGTCGCGGCACGCAGGCATTGATCGGCAATCGCCTGAGCTACCTCGGCAGCGCACGCTGGATGCAGGAGCTCGGCGCGACACCCGATCGACACGCGGAACTGGCCGGGATCGCCAAGACACTGGAGCAACAAGGCCGCACGATTTCCTGGCTGGCGCAAACCGAAGCCGACGGCAGCAACGTCGTCCTGCTCGGCTTGCTAGCGTTCGGCGACACGCTCAAGGCCGGCGCGCAGCCAGCCGTGACCAGCCTGCATGCACTCGGCGTGCGCACCGTCATGCTCAGCGGCGACAACCACGGCGCCGCCGCGCACGTGGCGCAGCAATTGGGACTCGACGATTTCCGCGCCAACATCCTGCCGGCCGACAAGGCCCAGGCAATCGCTGAATTGCGCAAGGACGGCGTGCTGGTCGCGATGGTCGGCGACGGCATCAACGATGCGCCCGCGCTGGCCGCGGCCGACGTCGGCATCGCCATGTCGACCGGCACCGACGTCGCCATGCAGGCGGCCGGAATCACGCTCATGCGCGGCGATCCCTCGCTGGTGGCGGACGCCATCGACATCTCATGCCGCACCTACGGCAAGATCCGCCAGAACCTGTTCTGGGCGTTCATCTACAACATCGTCGGCATTCCGCTGGCAGCCTTTGGATTGTTGAATCCGATGATCGCCGGCGCGGCGATGGCGATCTCGAGCGTGAGCGTGGTCAGCAATGCGCTGCTGCTCAAGCGCTGGAAACCACAGCAATCTCAACGGGAACAAGCATGAACACAGGAACAAGCATGAACATCGGCGAAGCCGCACAGGCTTCCGGCGTTTCCGCCAAGATGATCCGCCACTACGAAGACATCGGCCTGGTGCCGAAGGTGGCGCGCACCGATGCCGGCTATCGCATCTACGGCGAGCGCGACGTGCATCTGCTGCGTTTCATCCGGCAAGGCCGCGTGCTGGGTTTTTCGATGAAGCAGATCGGCGACCTGATGGGCTTGTGGCTGGACCAGTCGCGCCCGAGCCGCAAGGTCAAGCAACTGGCCAACGATCACATCGCCGAACTCGATATCAAGATCCGAGAATTGCAGGCAATGAAATCAACCTTGCAACGACTCGCCCACGATTGCCATGGCGACAGCCGGCCCGACTGCCCTATTCTTGACGCATTGGGCTCCGGGCTTCCCGCCGAAACACACTAATCATCGGATCAGAACCATGACAAGCACGCGTCCCGACACCATCCGCTGGGGCATCATTGGCTGCGGCGCCGTCACCGAACGCAAGAGCGGTCCCGCCTATCAGCAGACGCCCGGCTTCGCGCTGCACGCCGTGATGCGCCGCGACACCGCCAAGGCGGCCGACTACGCGCGCCGGCATGGCGTGCCGCGGTACTACGACGATGCCGATGCGCTGATTGCCGATCCGGACGTCGACGCCGTCTACATCGCGACGCCGCCCGACACGCACCTCTTCCATGCCTTGAAAGTGGCGGCGGCGAACATGCCCTGTTGCATAGAGAAACCGATGGCGCCATCGTTCGCCGAATGCGAAGCCATCTGCGCCGCTTTTGAAAGCCGTGGCCTGCCCTTGTTCGTGGCCTATTACCGCCGTTCGCTGCCGCGCTTCGCGCAGGTCAAACGCTGGCTCGACGACGGTCGCATCGGGACACCGCGCCACGTCAGCTGGCAATTCAGCCGCACACCCTCGCCGCTCGACCTGAGCCGCGCCTACAACTGGAGAACCGATGCGGCGATTGCGACGGGAGGCTACTTCGATGATCTTGCCAGCCACGGCATCGACCTGTTTGCACACTTGCTGGGCGAGGTGATGGAGGCGTCCGGATGCAGCGTCAATCAGCAGGGATTGTATTCAGCCTGCGATGCGGTCGGCGGCGCGTGGTTGCATGCCGGCGGCGTGACCGGCAGCGGCAGCTGGAACTTCGGCAGCTTCGAACGTTGCGACAAGGCGGAGATCACCGGCAGCCTCGGCAAGATTGCCTTCTCGGTGTTTGAAGAAACGCCGCTGCAGCTGACCACTGCTGCCGGCGCCGAGGAAGTTGTCATTGCCAATCCCGACAACATCCAGTTGCATCACGTGCGCAACATGCACGCGCACCTGCGCGGAAACTCCACGCATCCGTCGACCGGACGGACTGCGGCACGCACCACCTGGGCGTTGGATCGTATTCTGGGAAAAGCTTCTTAGAACGGCTCAACTTTCTTGACGTCGATCGTCGCGTCCTTGCCAAGATGCTTGTCGACCTTGCCGTGGATGCGCACCTGGGTAGTTTCACTCACCGGCGTGGACGGGAAATGCTTGTCGTCGATCTCGATCTCGATCTTGCCGCTGTTGTCCTGGAACGTGTAGTGCTCATCACGCAGCTTGGCGATGATGAAGCCGACCAGCACCACATGCGTGTCGTCGGCCGACTTGGCGGCGCTGGCGACCGTCTGTATCGCCGGCTTGTGCGAGGGGCCGGTGTATTGGGCGAATGCGGGAATTGCAGCGATGGCAGCGACGGCAGCGACGGTCAAGCGTGCGGACAAGGCTAACGCGCAAGCAGAGGATTTTTTCATGACTGCTCCTTGTATTTATCTCGGGAGGAACAGGTTCGAAAGTTTCGCGCGATATTGGTTCCTGCGCCGTAATACTCAATGACAACCGCTGCCGTGGCTGCCGAGATTGACCGGCTTGCTGTCGTCGCTCATGTTGGCCAGTCCTTGCAGGATGCCGCAATCGCGGGTCGCCTGCGCCGTGTCGCATTGCGCGCGCAGGCTCTTCAACTGCACCTGCAATTTTTTCAGCTCGGCGATGCGCTGGGCAACGTGGCCGATGTGCTTGTCGAGCAAGGCGTTGACCTCGCCGCAATTTTCTTCCGGCGCATCGCGGAATTGCAGCAGGCTGCGCACTTCGTCGAGCGTCATGTCGAGCGAACGGCAATGGCGGATGAATTGCAGTCGCTCAACATGCCTGTCGCCGTACAGGCGGTAATTGCCCTGTGAACGCGTGGGCGCGGGCAGCAGAGCTTCGCGCTCGTAATAGCGGATGGTTTCGACCGGGCAATCGGTGCGCGCCGCCAGTTCGCCTATCTTCAATGCATCCATGCTTTCCTCCAAACAACCAACCTGCAAGCAAGGTTATAAAAGGCTTGACCTTGTAGCTGGTTCAGGGTTTTTAATATACAGCAAGCCCCCATCTTCCGCTTGTCAGGAGCACGCATGTCGAATTGCTGTAACCACGATCACGACCACAACCATGGCAAGAAAACGATCCATGAGCATAGTCACGGACATGCACATGAACACGCTCACGACCACACCGAAGCAGCCGCAGACAATACCAAACCGGCCGGCCTCGCCGATGCCGAAGAGGCCGTGTTCTTCATCCAGAAGATGGACTGCCCCACCGAAGAAAAATTGATCCGCGCACGCCTGGGCAACATGGACGGCATCGCCGCCATGCAGTTCAACCTGATCCAGCGCGAGCTGACCGTGCAGCATCGCCTGCCGTCGGTCGCGCCCATCATCAAGACGCTGACCGCGCTCGACATGCTGCCCAAGGTCAAGAGCGACACGCTCGATGCCGAGGCATACATGGGCGACGATGACGATCACAGCGCATCCTATGCGATTCCCGCGCGCAAATGGCTGATGGTCGGCATCGCTGGCGTGGCGGCGTTGGCGGCGGAAGTCGTCGCCTGGAGCAGCGGCGACGACGGTTCGCTGGCGGTGATTGCGCTGGCGCTGTTCGCGATTGCAGTCGGTGGAGTCGATACGCTCAAAAAAGGCTGGATCGCACTGCGCCACCTGTCGCTGAACATGAACTTCCTGATGTCGCTGGCCGTGATCGGCGCCGCCATCATCGGTCAGTGGCCCGAGGCCGCCGTCGTCATCGTGCTGTTCACGCTGGCCGAAATGATCGAGTCGCTGTCGCTGGACCGTGCCCGCAACGCCATCGCCGGCCTGATGGCGATGACGCCCGACCAGGCCACCGTCCTGCAGGACGGCGCCTGGATCGCGGTCGCGGCCAAACAAGTGGCGCTGAATGCGGAGGTACGCGTCAAGCCGGGCGAACGCATCCCGCTCGACGGCGTGGTCACGCAAGGACAGCCGGCGATCAACCAGGCGCCGATCACCGGCGAAAGCATGCCGGTCGCCAAGCAGATCAACGATCAGGTCTTTGCCGGCACCATCAACGGCAACAGCGCCTTCGACTATCGCGTCACCGCAGTGCAAAGCGAATCGACGCTGTCGCGCATCGTCAGGAGCGTGCAGCAGGCCCAAGGCCAGCGTGCGCCGACGCAGCGTTTCGTCGACCAGTTTGCGCGCTATTACATCCCGTCCGTGGTCGCGGTGGCAGCGCTGATCGCCATCGTGCCGCCGCTGTTGCTGGGTGCGGCGTTCTATCCGTGGCTGTACAAGGCGCTGGTGCTGCTGGTGATCGCCTGCCCTTGCGCGCTGGTGATTTCCACGCCGGTGACGATTGTCAGCGGACTCGCTGCGGCGGCCCGCCACGGCATCCTGATCAAGGGTGGCGTGTACCTGGAACAAGGACGCCTGATCAAGGCGCTCGCCCTCGACAAGACCGGCACCATCACGCACGGCAAACCGGTCGTGACCGACGTTCAACTGTTGTCGGACGGCGATCAGGCCCTGCTATTGCAGCAAGCCGCCAGCCTGGCGCTGCGCTCGGACCATCCGGTGTCGGCGGCGATTGCGGCGCACTGGACACAGCAGCAAAACCAGCAGCAAAACCAGCAACAACGCCGTGCAGACGAAGTCGCCGACTTCGAAGCCTTGAGCGGACGCGGCGTCAGGGGACGCATCGGCGACAGCGAATTCCATCTCGGCAATCACCGCCTGGTGCATGAAATGGGCATGTGCAGTCCGCAACTGGAAGCCCGTCTGCAACTATTGGAAAAGCAAGGCAAGACGACCACCATCCTGTGCCGCGACGGCCGCGTGCAATTGTTGCTGGCGGTCGCCGACACGGTGCGCGACAGCAGCCGCGACGCCATCGCCCAGCTGAAGCAACTCGGCGTCAGCGTCACCATGCTCACCGGCGACAACCCGCACACTGCCCGCGCCATCGCCGACATCGTGCAGCTTGACGACGCGCGCGGCGACCAGCTGCCGGAAGACAAGCTGGCGGCGATCGGCGAGTTGATAGCACGGCACGGTTACGTCGGCATGGTCGGCGACGGCATCAACGATGCACCGGCGCTGGCGCGCGCGCAGATCGGTTTCGCCATGGGCGCGGCCGGCACCGACACCGCACTGGAAACCGCCGACGTCGCGCTGATGGACGACGACCTGCGCAAGATTCCCGACTTCATCCGCCTGAGCAAAAAGACGCATCGCGTCCTGATGCAGAACATCACGATTGCGCTCGGCATCAAGGCGGTATTCCTGGCGCTCGCGCTGGCAGGCGAAAGCTCGCTGTGGATGGCGGTCTTCGCCGACATGGGAGCGAGCCTGATCGTGGTGTTCAACGGCCTGCGACTGGTGCGTTCGCTGTAAATATCTTCACCACACCGGTTGCGCCGAACCGAGCGGCGCAGCCGGCCTGTCCCAGGCCATCGCCGTTGCACCCACCGTCACCGCGCCGCGCAGGCGTTGCGCGGGGCCCCAGAAAGTCTGCTCAATCGCCGGCGCCAGATCGCCGGCGCTTTCCGCCGCCAGCGCCGCATCGACCTGCTTTCCCGAACCCGTCACCAGCAACTGCGCCATGCGCGCCAGCGACGTGCGCACTTCGCTTCCCTTGCCGGTCTTCAAACGCTGCGTCAATCCGCGGATCGCGGCCGTCGCCATCAGGTAACCGGTGGCATGGTCCAGCGCCTGCACCGGCAGCGGCGTCGGCTTGTCGCGTCCGAGGCGGCGCATGCCGGCTTCGGCGATGCCGCTGCTCATCTGCACCAGGCTGTCGAAACCGCGCCGCGTTTTCCACGCGCCGCTCCAGCCGTAGGCGTCGAGGCTGACATCCACCAGCGCCGGATTGATGCGGCGGCGATAGTCTGCGTCGAAGCCCATGCCGGCCAGCGCGTCGGAACGATAGCCGTGCACCAGTACGTCGGCCTGCGCCAGCAATTGGGTGAAGATTTCCCGTCCCTGCGAGGTGCGCAGGTCGAGTCGCGCGCAGCGCTTGCCCGGCACCAGGTCGGGCACCACACCCGGCTCATCCCAGCTCGGCGGATCGAGGCGCAGCACGTCGGCGCCGAAGCCGGCCATGAAGCGCGTTGCGGTAGGCCCTGCCAACACACGCGTCAGATCGAGCACGCGGATGCCCTGCAAGGGGCGTTGCGAATTGACCGGCCAGCGCGGCTTCGCGCTCGCAGGCGCATCGGCGATGTGCAGCAGGGGTTCCGCGTTGACGGCGGCTCCCTGCGGATGAACGCGCCACTCCTCCATCGTGCGCATTTTGGCGGCGCACCCGCCTTGTGCGACGACGGCGGTTTCCAGCTCCCCGGCGTTCCATCGCGCCACGGCCTGTGCCACGGCGCTCCTGTCGACCGGCGCCTCCAGCACCGCCAACGCCGCCGCGCGATGATGCGGCGCGTTGGTGTGCAGGCGTATCCAGCCGTCGGCGGCCTGGTAGTCGCCAGCGACCGCGTCCCACAAGGGCGGCGCTTCCCAGCCTTGCGGCCGCAGCGAGGTGCCGAACCAGAACGACGCCAGCCGGCGGTCTGTTGCCACTTCCTGTTCAGCGCCGCCGGCGGCTTGCACCAGTTCCGCAACCGCGAGGCCGGCGGCGGCGATGGCGCCCGTCGCCAGATCGGTCACCGCGAATACCGACGGCAGACTGCCCTCGCCGCTCAGGCGGACTTGTTCAAGGAAAGTCGACTCGCCCCGTGCGGCCTGCCAGATCTCGCGCAGGAAAACCTGCGTGCTTGGGTGTGATTCAACAGACATCGTGACCTCTCATCGGAAGATTGGTGGACAGAATTGGCGACATGGGTGCAGCATATTCCGCTCGTTTTAATTGTCAATATTGATTAATATAATCAACATAACATCGTCACGGATCCCTGCCTTCCCATGCCCACCTATCTCAGCTCCGCCGAAGCCGCCGCCGCGCTCGGCGTCTCGCGCCAGACCCTGTACGCCTACGTCAGCCGCGGCCTGCTCAGCGCGCAGTCGGACGGCGCCGCGCGGGAAAGCCGTTATCTGGAAGAAGAAGTCACGCGCCTGGCGACTCAACGCACGCGCGGACGCAAGCCGAAAGAAGTCGCCAAGGCCACGCTCAGCTGGGGCCTGCCGGTGCTGGAATCGGCCATCACGCTGATCGAAGACGGCCGACTCTACTATCGCGGCCGCGATGCCGTCGCCCTGGCGAACTCGCAGTCCGTGGAAGACGTCGCCGCACTGCTGTGGAACGCCGAGCTTGGACAGGCATTCGGTCCCGGCGAGGTCGCGGCGCATCCGGCCTACGCCGGCCTGCTCAAACATTTCGCCGGACGCCGCGCGGAAGAATCGCTGCTGCCGCTGTTCACCATCGCCAGCGACGACGTCGCCACCGCACAGTGGCAAACCTCGCCGCAGCGCACCGCCGAAGGCAGCGGCGCGCTGATGCGCCTGCTCGCCGCCAGCCTGCTCGGTACGCGACCGTCGCCGGCGCCCATCCATGAACAATGCGCCAAAGCGTGGAAGCTGGATGCGCACGGCGCCGCATTGGTGCGCATGGCGCTGGTGCTGTGCGCCGATCACGAACTGAACGCCTCGAGTTTCACCGCACGCTGCGTGGCGTCCACCGGCACCAGCCTGCGCGCCTCGGTGATCGCCGGACTGGCGGCACTCACCGGCGGCAAGCACGGCGGCGCCACGGCGCGCGTGGAAGCCTTGCTGGATGAAATCGATGCGAATGGAAAAGCCGACATCGCCGCCGGACTGCAACGACGCCTGGCGCGCGGCGACGACTTGCCCGGCTTCGGCCATCATCTCTATCCCGACGGCGACGTACGCGCCAATGCCTTGCTGGCGGAAGTACTGCCGCATCATCCCGACTGGCGCGACATCATCGCCGCTGCCCGCAACCTGATCGGCCAGCATCCGTCGCTGGACTTTGCGCTGGTGGCGCTGCGCCGTCATCTGCAATTGCCGGTCGGCGCCGCTTTCGGCCTGTTCGCACTCGGCCGCGGCATGGGCTGGATCGCACAAGCGCTGGAACAGCGCGCCAGCGGTGAACTGATCCGGCCGCGTGCGGCGTACACCGGTCCACGCCCGGGTTCCATTCCAACTTCCGTTCCGCTTTCGCTCGTCTCCGATCGCGTAAAATAACCAGGCCATTTTCCGGCAGTGCTTGCTACAGGCGGCCCATGACTTCGCGCGTAAAAATCCTCCTGCTCTGGCTGCTGGCCTTGGCGGTTCCCGTCCAGTGATTCGCTGCCGCCGTGCAGACCGACACCGGCTCAAGCCCTGAAAATTAAACGGGAGCGCGCAAAAACCAAAACTCACGTCCGGCCTTTCGGCCGGACGGCGCCAGCGGTTCGGTTAAGCCGCCATCTTGCTGCACTCATCGGCGCATCGCGTACAGGCTCGCGCGCAGTCCTGGCAGTGCTGTGCCTCGTGTTTCTTGCATTCCTCGGCGCAGGTTTTGCAAATTTGTGCGCACAGCTTGCATACCTGTTGAGCGAACTCGCTACCCCTGGCCATCAGTGCCGCGGCCGTTCGGCAAATCTCCGCGCAGTCGGCATCGGTAGCGATACAGCGTGCCATCATTTTTACGTGATCTTCTTGCAAGCAGGCTGCGGCACATTGGTCGCAAGCTGCTGCACATGCATAACAAGCCTCGATACAAGTACGGAATTCTTCACGTGACATCATGATCTCCTTAAAAATGGATGGGCGATTTACCCGGATGGCGCTCCAGCGGCTGCCAGAGCCTGGTTGTTCGGAAAGCCGGAGGACCACAAGCTCAATGGTCGACCAGCTTCCATTCCTTTTTCCAGCGACGCATCGTGGAAATTTCTTCTTGTTGTTGTGAGATGGCCTTCTTTGAGAAGGCGACAATTTCTGATTGACTCAGCTCCTTGAATCGGCGAACTGCGCCGGGCTTTCGGCGCAGTTCCAGAGCCTGGATTAACCTTCCGATGACATCAATCGGCCATCGGTCCCAATGTACCCAGCCAGGCAACGAGCGCCAGAATCAAGCAAGCGCAAGCTGTCTCGATAAGCAGACTTCTTCGCAACCCCGCAACCGCTTCCTGATGCTTGCCGGAGACATGCGCTCGCTCAAGTACCGGACTTAGCCGGTACCGGTTCGCTGCTGCAAGCGCAAGCATCATGCCGAAGAGAACAAGCTTGGCGATCAGCAGTTGCCCATAAGGTGTCGAGAACAGTCCGGTCACTGTCGGGCCGACGATCAGCCAGTAATTCAGCGCACCGGTCATCAGTAATGAACCGACGATGAGCGTGCCCACCAGGGCAAATCCATTGAGCGTGCGACTAAGCAGAGAAACGTTGTTGGCGTCATGACCATCACGCAGTGCCAATATCAGAATAAATACGGCAAGCGCACCTATCCAGGCGCCCGCGGCGAGCAGGTGGATGATGTCTGCTGCCAGATGCAACTGACCACGCGCGCCTTCATCCATGGCGCCGTGGCCGCCCCAGGACAGCGTAGCCAAGGCAACGCCGCCGGCCAGGCTCATCATGCCGAATTTCCAGGTTGGCGCTTGCGCTAAAAACAATACCGCCAAGACACTCAGCACCAGCATCGCCATGCGCAAGCACCAGGCCAGGCCGAATGGCGTATCGGTCAGCATCATTTCGAACATGTGCTGCTCGATCGAACTGAAGTCGGCCGCACCGCTCATCGCTTTGGTCATCAAGACCATGCTGATCGCTGAGAGAATCATGCCGACAATGGCTGCGCTTGCAGTCAATGTCGAAAGCTTCCTGGCCAACATGGACGAACGTTCGGGCTTGCGCAAGGCATGCAGGTGAAACAGTGGCAAGCCGAAGACAAGCATCAGGTCCAAATACAGCGCGAAACGCACCAGAACGGTCACCCCATCCATTGCCAGCTCACTTCACCGCAAAAGTAACTTTGCCGGTGATCGGGTGGGTATCCGAGGAGACCGCACGCCAGTCAATGCTATAAACACCAGGCATCAATGGTTGCGTAGGCGTGATGACCATGGTTTTTGGATCCTCAGCGCCGGAAATCTTTGCGCCGACTTTCATCGGTGCGGCGTGGTTCATGCCCGGCATGCTGGTCATCATCAGACTCGCGCCGGAAAACTGCTTGGACAGATTCTCGGAAAAGCGCAATTCGATCTTCTCCGGTGCGCTGACGGTCGAATTGTCTTCCGGGGTCGAGCCCAGAAGCCTGGGATGTGCAAAGGCTGCGGTGGCGAAGGCTGCTGCAGCGATGGCGCCGGCGGTTTTGGCGATAAAGAACTGGTAAGACATGGCAACTCTCCTGTGGATAGTCAAAAATTTTCGTATTAAAACAAAATGCGAACGCCGGCCACGAGCCTTGTCTCGCCGACATTGCTGCCGGCGCCACGGGTGTAGCTGGCAGTACGGCCAAACTTCTGGCTTCGTTCGATCCCAATATAGGGTGCAAACCGGCGCGAGAATTCATAACGCAGGCGCATACCGTAAGCCGCACTGGACAGACCGCGGCCGATGCCCAGATCGGGGTCTTCCTTGCCGTACAAGTTTGCCTCGACGCGGGGCTGTAGTATCCAACGCTGTGTCAGCAGCACTTCATACTCTGCCGACAAGCGCAACGCAGTGCGGCCTTGCTCGCCGACGTAGCCCGTTGCCTCGACTTCAAACCAGTAAGGCGCCAGTCCTTGAAGCCCGAATGCCAGCCAATTGCGGCCCGGCCGGTTACTGCCCGCGTCGACGCGCAGGCCGAGCTGGCTATCCCAATAGGGAGTGACGGCATGACTCCACAGCAATTCCGTGCGCGAATCGCCCACGCGACCTTGCTCGATATCGCCTTCGGCCTTGATGTAGAACTTGTCGTAGGTGTTGCCGATCCAAGCTTGGGTGTCGTAAGCAACAGAGTTGGCCTTGCGGGTGTGGACCCGCTCCAGGCGGTCCGCTATGAAAGAGCCGAATGAGTGCATGTCCGACATCATCAGGCCGCTGGTATCCTTTTGCGCATAGGGGCCTGTATTGAGGGTGTATCCATTGGAATAGCCGTGTGGATCACGGGCGTCGGATGGCGCTGTCGAAGCCGAGCCCATGTTCATGCCATGGTCCATGCCCGCGTGGTTCATCGCGCCGTGATCAGCCGTCCCAGGAGTGCTGGAAGTCTCCCCATTCATTGTGTCCATGGTCTGCATGGAGTCCATCGTCGTGACCGCCGGCTGGCTCGCGGCGTCGCTGGTCGGCGCGCCGTGGCCTGCATGAGCCTGGGCCTGCGCCGCATTCATGCTCACCGACGCAAGCGCCAGCAGTAACATCCGGGTGGGGTAACAGGTAAAAATCATTCTCGATATGCCTTTCAGTGCAGATCCTGGTTAGCTGACGATGACTTCGCGGAACATGCCCATATCCATGTGATACATGAGGTGGCAGTGCCATGCCCAGCGGCCCAAGGCGTCCGCCGTGACCAGGAAGCTGATGCGCTGTGCCGGCTGCACCGGGATCGTGTGGCGCCGGGCGAGGAAATCACCGTTCGGAGTTTCCAGTTCGCTCCACAGGCCATGCAGGTGCATGGGATGCGTCATCATCGTGTCGTTGTGGAGGATGACCCGCAGGCGTTCGCCGTAGCGGAAATGCACAGGCGTGGACTTGCCGAACTCCAGCCCATCGAGAGACCAGGCGTAGCGCTCCATATTGCCGGTCAGGTGAAGCTCGACTTCCCGTTCTGGTCCGCGATCGTCCAAGGCGCCGCCGATGGTGTGCATGTCAGCCAGTGTCAGGACACGGCGCCCGTTGTTGCGCAAGCCAACGCCCGGATCATCCAAGTTGGTACGGGCGCTGTCGACCTTGGAGTCCGTACTGGCACCGTACTCCGTGCTGGCGTGGCGCGCTTTCTTGCTCGGGACTTTTAGCGGATTGCCGGAAGCCATCTGATGCCGGCTATGGTCCATGCCTTGCATGGGTTGCACGCCACCCGCCATGGATGCCCCCGACGACGGGGCGTCCATGCTGTCCATGTTGTCCATGAAGTCCATGCCGGACATCGAATCCATGTTCATCGACGGCATATTGGCCATGGCGCCATGGTTCATTCCGCCCATGGAAGACATATCTCCCATCATGTCGTTCATGCTGAGCCATTCAGGCTTGTCGACGTCCGGTACCGGGGCGGCCAGGCCAGCACGAACGGCCAGCGTCCCCATGGCGTAACCAGTGCGCTCCATGGACTGGGCAAATATCGTATAGGCCTCATCTTTGGGCTCCACGACGACATCGCATGTCTCGCCGGGGCCGAAACGGAATTCATCGACGCTCACCGGCTCAATATCCACACCGTCCACCTGGATGACCTTCAACTTCAGGCCCGGAACCCGTACGTCATAGAAGGTGTTGCCGGAACCGTTGATGCAGCGCAGGCGAACCTTCTCGCCAGGCTTGAACAATGCGGTCCAGTTGCCTGCCGGGGTAACGCCGTTGGCAAGGTAAGTCAAGACGGCTGCCGACAAGTCTCCCAAGTCGGTCGGGTTCATGCGCATTTCATTCCACATCGCGCGGTTGTCGATGGCCGCTTTGACGCCGTCCTTGCGTGCATCGCGAACGAAGTCACCCGCAGTCAATCTGTTCAGATTGTAGAAATCGCCTTGCTTCTTGAGCTTGGAGAGCACCGACATCGGATTTTCATCCATCCAATCCGAGAACAGGACTACATGCTCACGATCGGCCATCTTCTTGCCACTGTCGATCGGCTCGATGACGATCGCGCCATACATGCCGGTTTGCTCTTGCATGCCGGAATGGGAGTGATACCAATACGTGCCGCTTTGCTTCACCTTGAAT